>JBKEFM010000174.1:0-8839 GCA_046709505.1 Paraglaciecola sp.
GGCATAGGCACCAACAAACAGGTTATTCACACTGTCCTTAGTGAGCATCTGCAGATACCCCTTGACGAATTTTTAAATAAGGCTTTATATAGCACGGAAGATTTACCCGTCGATGAGCTGCTGAGCCGATTTGGTATCCGTTGTGTTTATCGCCCCCGCACCAATGCAGCCGACGTTGGCGGTAAATCGTCTGGTAATACTATTAAACATGACTTTGGCGCGAACATCAAAGCTGTGGATACCGGCGTGAAAATCAGCCAAGTCGTTGAAAACACCCCAGCATTTGCCAGTGGTCTGCAGGTTAATGATCAACTGCTGAGCATTAACCATTGGCAAGTAAACGACAAAAATTTGCACCTCATCCTGGATAATCTTGACTGTGGACAAGTCGTACCGCTGCACATACTTCGCCATCAACAGCTAAAAAAATTGAGCCTCAGTATTGGTGAGGCCCGGTGTGACACGATTTATCTTGAAATAACAGACCCGGATAAACTTGCAACCTGGCTAACATAGCTGACTAATTAATCCTTAGAGTTGTTTAATTCAACGTTATCGCTCTTTAGGGATTAAATCACCTGATGGGTTAAAATCATTGCAAATCGATTAAGGTGAACCAAAAACAAATCAGATATTGGCTGGAAAAAAACGTTTGATTCGGTCTTTCGCAGCCAGGAGAGCCGGTTAAACAACTCTTAGAATCCACAAGCGACTTGATCGCAAATGCCTTCATTCCCGTATAAGACCAATGTGTAAAACAAAAAAATGAAAACTGTAAATTGCAACATTTAAGTAAAGACCAGCTCGCCAATATGGCGTCCCGATATCGAGCAAATCTAATCAACAGTTTGTCAGGATTTAAAAGCGCTAACCTTATCGGCACCTGTAATAGTCAAGGCCAAACAAACTTAGCTATTTTCAGCTCCGTTGTGCACATTGGCGCTTCCCCTGCTTTGGTTGGTTTTATTATGCGACCCAACAGCGTTTCTAGGCATACCCTGGAAAATATTCAGCAGACTAGGCAATACACTATTAATCAGGTCAGTGAAGACTTTTACCGAGCCGCTCATCAAACATCTGCACGGTACTTAAAAGAGCAGAGTGAATTTGAAAACACGGGCTTAACTAGCACCCTTGTTGATGGGATCAATGCACCTTTTGTTACACAAAGCCGCCTTAAATATGCGTTAACACTGCGAGAGATCATGCCTATCCCTCTGAATAACACCCAGCTGGTGATAGGTGAAATAACCGATATTATTTGTGACGAGCAGTCCATTAAAAATGATGGTTATATTGATATAGGATCGTTAAACACCGTCTCCATTTCCGGGCTCGACAGCTACCATACAAATAAAAGGTTATCGCGACTAAGTTATGCCAAACCTGAGGCGTTATCAGTGGATATTTCATTGGACGGACAACCCGATAGTCTGGATTGAGAGTAAAAACCCATACCCTGACTCAGGATTAATTTTGGGAGCGTATATGAAAACATGGCAAACACTCGGTTACCTGGGACTCATCCCCTTTGTTGCGTGCTTATATCCAGGCACTGAAACGCTGGTTTGGGGGATAGATAAAGAGCAAGCTTTTATAGCCTACAGTGCGATTATCCTGAGCTTTATTGCCGGTACGATATGGAAGGCTCAACAGCAACCACACCATACCAGGCAGGAGATTGTCAGCAATGTATTTAGCCTGATAGCCTTTGTGTCGTTACTTGTGGGGGGGGATATCGCCATCGCCATATTAGCCGTAAGCTATCTTTTATTATTTATCTACGAAAACAACCTGATCAAGAAAGGCAAAGCGGGGGATCCGACGGGTGATTATATAAAAATGCGTTTTTGGTTAACTTTAAGTGTGGTTTTACTGCACATCCCAGCGTTAATTTTATGGCAGGGCTAATATTAAAACACATCAGTTTAAAGGAGCATTCGTTATGCTAACAATATTTTTTGATGCAAAATGTCCACTGTGCACAACAGAGATGAACCATCTAAAAGAGTACGATAAAAATAATGTGATTACCTTAATCGACTTACATCAGGAGGATTTTGCAAACCTTTATCCTGAAATTAAGTTTATTGACGCCATGAATATCTTGCACGGAACCTATAATGGTAAGCTGCTATTGGGCCTGGAAGTCACCCACAGAGCCTGGACGCTAGTGGGCAAGGGTTTTTGGGTTGCACCACTGAATTGGCCGCTAATAAAACAATTAAGTCACTTGGTTTATTTAGGCTTAGCTAAATACAGACATCCCATTTCAACTACGCTGGCAAAAGCGTTTCCTAAGCTTTTTGACAAAGGTAGCGCTCAATGTACTTCAGGTACTTGTTATGATGACTCAAAAAAATGAACCATCACTAATATCCCGAATTCTTTTGTAGATACCACCATATATACCCTAAGGCAGTGGTGAGGCTAGGCTGAAAAGCAACTCAGCCCATGAGCTTAGACCTACTAAGTCAATGGGGAGAGTGACACAGCAGTCAACATCGCTGCAGCTTCATGGGAGAGGGGTACATCTGTTTTGGTTTTAATCATACACCAAACCAATGCACATAAAGGAAGCTCAGGTTACAACGTCCCCGTTCTGTTTTTGCTATTTTCTCTCGAATCTGTGACTAAGCTTGATAAGATAATAACACCCCCCTAAAGCGAGGATAATAATACCTAAACCTATAATAGCTAAGGGGTCATATTTTTCCAAATCTAGTAAAATCACCTTACGCGACACAGCTATAACCGCAACGAGTAGCACGACCTCTGCATGTATAATATTTTCCTTAAAATACATTTCGACTGTTTCCATCAGTTCAAATCCAATCAGAATGATGAAGAAGAAACCAAAGATCCTGAACAATTCATCAATTTCAAGAAAAAGCACATCATCTGTGGGGTCAAATATATCCAGATAAAGAACGATAAACAGTTCCACTATCGATACAGCAACAACTATTGTCATCACTATAAAAACAAGAAACGACATCCACCTTTTAACCACGTGCATTAAAGAAACCACTTTTTCGACTTGCTTGTCCACTAATCAGATACTCCTTGTTCCCTATGATGCACTAATAACGGGCAAAAAAGGATTGGCTAAAATATTGAGGAAACAAAACAGTCGGCTGCTTTTTATCCTTAATTATTAGCTTGTTATGTTTCATTTTTCGCAAGCTGTCAACAAATACCAAAAAATCCAGGTTAAAATAGTGAAAAACACCGGCAGTGAGACTTGAACTAAGGGAGAATATGCAATCAACAGTTTTTAGTGAAAAGAACAGCAAGGTTTTTCCTGTCACCTACTGAGTATTTTGATTATCACAGCCCTATGCTATAGCCACAATCAGAGCACCAATACTTTTTGTAGACAAACGGGTGGTTAAATCGGTCAAATGACATCCATAGTTCCTAAAGTAAAAAGTCAATTATTATACCGGCAGTTTTATTTAAGAATTGACTTAAGCACCTTATTAGCTTGCTTATACTTTTTCCGCCTGGGAATAGAGTTCATCGGCAATAGATTTGAAATTCAAAAATCCGAGTAGTTTGCCCTCTTCGATAAGCGGTGCTTCGCTGATGTTGTAAGAATCTAAATATTGATAAAGTTCTTTCACTGATGGCCGGGCCTGAAAGGCGAAATCTTCTTTGATAAGGCCGGGGAAATTGACCCAGGCACCCTTCTTGATTTTGTCACCAAAATCCTTAAATTCATATAGGCCCGATGACAACCCGGATATTACCGTACCAATGTTTATTATCGCCGCAAATTTATCCTCTTGATAAAATGCCAAATATTTTACCTTTTGCGATGCAATTGATAAATATTTGAGCATACTGTGATCATGGAAATAATTTCTTTGTGGATTATTCACTTCATAATTAATCACCGCAATTTGGTCAGGTCTTAGTGCGTCCAGTCTTTGATAGAGATCCTCGAAACCAAGCTTTTGAAATCCTTCAATATTATTTAAATTCCCAACGGTATCTTCCCAATCATGAACCTGCTGCCGGGTACCTTGTGGATTCGCAATTGACTCAGCAAGAAGCTCAAGTCTGGCAGGTACATCCAGCTCAATTTTGGTTTCAGAGCCGCTCATCGTGACTGTGATTGGTCGGGTTTGCAGCGATTCAAAGAAGCGGTTCAATTGGCTCTTAAATGAATAAATAACAATCACCACTATCATGATAGTGACGATGATATGCGTTATATCTATGGGTTCAAACTTAAACAATTCTTTCAATTCAATTTTGTTATTCACTATATTTGTTATGTCCTCATGCTTTACTAAAGGGCGGCTTAGTCTTTGCCGGATGTGTGGTCTCTAATCTAAGAATATAAAGGATGGAAAAAACGTCAGGTTGATAAAATTATAGTTTGCTCCACCCTTTTCGTCCTGTTTCTTTCCCTTATATTAAAAATAGCTTTGGATCTATGCCATTTTATCTTGCCTGATAGGGCAGTGAAATCACCCGGCACAATAAGATTTATTATTCATCTCTCGTACTATCACGTCCAACATCCACCCTGAAAACGGAAAAATAAATACCTGAAAATTTGATGTTTTTTAACCAAAAAAATTTTATTTTTCATTTGAATCAGATGTTTACTTATGTATTTACAAATTGTAACGCTTTACACACTCTCCCCCTATGATCTAAAAAAATTCAGGGGCGTAAGAAATGGCCTCAACAAAAGCGAGTAATTTTTAACCAGCTAAAAGGAATTAACATGAACAATTTTACCAAATTTCTGGCGCTATCGGTGCTTTCGATAGGACTAGTAGCGTGTAACGATGATGATGATGATGTTGTTATAATAGACAATATTCAAACATCTGATTTACGCATAATACACAGTGTACCTGATGCACCAACCGTTAATGTTTACGCCGGTGATGCAGTACTGGCAGGATTAGAAAATGTTGATTATCAGGTATCGTCGCCCTGGATAACGGTCGACGAGGGTACTTACGCCGTGCGCGTAGAAGCTAATGTTCCTGGTGGTACAGCTGATGTGATTTCAGCTTCAGTCACCCTGGAAGGTGAGACGTCCTACACTTTACTCGCTGTGGGTTCAACAACAGATGACACCATTGAACCTTTGGTACTGTCGGTGGATAGGTCTGCTGTTACTGCTGGCAATGTCCGTGTGCATATAGTTCACGCCGCACCCGCCGCTCCTATGGTTGATATCTATGTTACCGGGTCAGGTGACGATATTAATGCAGCCCAGCCTCTTGCCACTGCTAGTTTTAAAGATGATACCGGACAAGTCGAAGTAGCCGGTGGGGATTACCAAATCCGAATCACCCCCGCGGGCTCTAAAGATGTGGTGTTTGACTCAGGTACGGTCATGCTGCCAGCAGGCGCCGATTTACTGGTGGCGGCCACGCAAAATACCGGTACAGGCACCTCACCTGTAACCTTACTCGTGACTGACGGCACATCTTTCTTTAAAATATGGGATGTGAATTCTGAGGCTAATGTAAGAGTGGTACATGCCGTATCCGATGCCCCCCCAGTGGACATTATCGCCAACAATGCGTTGACCTTATTTGACGGCGTCGCGTATCCCGATGTCACCGCTTATATTCCAGTAGATGCCGGTGACTATAGTATTGATGTGGCAGTTGATGCCGACAATAGTATAGTAGCCATAAACGATGCCTCTATCACGGTTGAAAACGGCCACTTTTATACGGTCTTTGCAAATAGTGATTTAGCCAGCATAGGTTTAGGCCTAGTAGTAGATGTACCCCGCCCGATTGCCACTGCGGCTAAAGTGAGAATATTCCACGCCTCACCTGATGCAGCCAACGTCGACATTTATGTCACCGCGGATGGCGACATCAGCGCAGTATCTCCTACTTTTGCAGCCGTAGGTTTTACCACGCCAGATTTAACTGAAACAGGTTATGTTGAATTAGCGCCTGGCGATTATTTTGTTACTGTAACAGGCGAAGGTTCAAAAACTACCGCTATCGAAACGGGCATGCTCAGTTTTGAAGTCAACAAAGTCTATACTGCAATCGCAGTAGATGGGTTAACGCAAGGCGCAGGCCCGACCTTGATCACAGCAGACGATCTGGCACCAGCATTTAATGTAACTTCCCGTTTTAACATCAGTCTAAGTGGCCATCAAGAAGTGCCCATGGTCAATACTATGTCTAGCGCCACAGCAGTCGTTGAAATAGATGAAAATTTACTGGCTTTTAAAGTCACTCTGGATGCCAGTATGGTCACAGACGCAAGTGCTGCCCATGTGCACGATGGCGATATAGGCACAAACGGTGGGGTAGCCTTTGGTTTAACCGATATGGGCAACGGTACCTTTGTACTAGAGCAAACCGACTTAACCGCAGGCCTGTTAGAAGACCTGTTAAGTGGCCAGTGGTACCTAAATGTACACACCCCCACTCACGCTAGTGGCGAAGTACGGGGACAAATCGTGCCTGATACCACAGCAGTGGTGACCTTTGAATTGAGTGGGTTACAGCAAATACCACAAATTATCGGTCAAGGCACAGGTGGTGGATATGCGCTATTTGATACAACAGACAACGGCGTCACGCTCAGGGTCGTCACATCGGGGGTCGATGATGCCACCATGGCACATATTCATACTGGATACGCTGGTGTCAACGGTTCAGTATTGGTTACCTTGGCCCAGGATAGCATAAATGCCAATGTTTGGACCTCTGGTGGTGAAATTAACCTAGATGGCGATGTTGCAGCGCTACTGTTATCCGGTGGACACTACGTAAACTTACATACGCCAGCCAATCCAAGCGGTGAGTTGCGAGGACAAATTACGCCGAGCAATATCGAAGTCTATGGCGTAGTAGCCAGTGGCGATCAAGAAGTCCCCGTCGTCATCACAGATGCAAGCGGCGTGGGTGCGATCACCTTAAACACCACAACAGGCTTAATTATCGGCACCATTAACCTGACGGATATCACGCCTACTATGGCACATATCCATGCAGGGGTTGCAGGTACCAATGGTGGAGTGGTGTTAGCCCTTACTGATAAAGGTGATGGCACATTTACTGTACCGGCCAATACTGAGCTAAACATGACGCAAATGGACTTAATGCAATCAGGCAGCCTATACAGCAATTTTCATACTGTAGAAAACCCATCAGGAGAAATTAGAGGGCAAATCACCCCAGGCTTTTAAACTTTTTCTTCTATCGTTAAACCTAAAAGCGAACTCCGGTTCGCTTTTAGGTACTTTCGCAATTCCATCGAATCAGTAACCTCCACTTTTTAAGTCAGATGTCTGATAAATTATCAATAATTACAGATTAACGCCTCAAACTGATCAATTGGTAATGGTTTGCTAAATAAATACCCTTGGAAAACACTACATCCGTCGTCTAATAGCAATTGTCGCTGCTCTTCAGTCTCCACACCTTCGGCAATAACTTCAATTTCTAGGCTATGTGCCATGCTAATTATAGTCTTGATTATCGCTTTATCACGACTACCGGTGGCAATATCACGTACGAACGACTGATCTATTTTAAACTGGTCAAGGGGCAGTTTCTTGATGTATTGTAAGGACGAATAACCTGTGCCAAAATCATCAAGAGAGAACTGTACACCCACATCATTTAATGCATTCATGGTGGCAATGGTGGCTTCGATGTCCTCTTGCAACAGACTTTCGGTCAATTCTAGCTTTAGTAAATTTGCAGGAATGACATATCGCTGTAAAGCTGCCTGAACTTGATCTACGAAATCCGTCTGCTGGAATTGTCTGGCACTAATATTTACGGCCAGTGTTAAATCCCGTGTTAGCGTATCTTTTTGCCATGCTCCGAGCTGCGCACAAGCAGTCTCCACAACCCACTTGCCAATGGGTATGATCAATCCAGTTTCTTCAGCCAGAGGAATAAAGGTAGCAGGTAACACAAGGCCCCGCTTATGGTGTGTCCAGCGGATCAAAGCCTCAGCCCCCAATACTCGGTTGGAACTGTCCATCTGAATTTGGTAATACAAATGAAATTGCCACTTTTTAATTGCCACCCGCAATTCATTTTCGAGGGTTGTGCGGATGTTAATGATGTCTTGCATTTTTTGGTTAAAGAACTTCAAGGTATTACGGCCTGCTTGCTTTGCCTGATACATGGCGATATCGGCTTGTTTCATCAGCTCTTCTGCCGTCTTACCCTCATGGCCGAAAAAGACTGCACCTATACTCGAGGTACTATGGTATTCGTGAATGCCTAGCGAGTAAGGTTTGTTGAGCAGAGTTAAAATTTTTCTGCCAATGGCGTTAGCCATTCCTGCGGCATGAATAATGTCTTTATCCAGCTCTTCCAGGATCAACACAAATTCATCCCCCCCAATACGTGCCACGGTATCACCTTTGCGCAGACAGGACTCCAAGCGTCGCGCTATCTGTATCAGCAATAAATCACCTACTCCATGGCCAAGGGTGTCGTTGATGTCCTTAAAATGATCCAGATCAATAAACATCACCGCACTGTGCGAACCTTTTCGTGTACTGGTCGCTAATGCATGATTAAGTCTATCGAGCAAAAGACGCCTGTTGGGCAAACCAGTAAGCGAGTCATAGAAGGCGAGATTCTTGAGCTCTGATGCTCGTTTATCTTTCTCTTCGCTTTGAAAAGCCAGTTCGGTATTGGCAACGGCCAGTTCTGCTGCCCGTTTATCTTTTTCTGAGTTTTGAAAGGCCAGCTCTTCGTTGGCAGTGGTTAGTTTCTCGTATGCAATAGCTAGTTCTGCTACCCGTTTACCTTTTTCTTCGCTTTGAAAGGCCAGCTCTTCGTTGGCAGTGGCCAGCTCTTCGTTGGCAGTG
>JBKEFM010000175.1:0-8790 GCA_046709505.1 Paraglaciecola sp.
TCTCTTGGTGAGCCATTTCACGACCACGAAAACGTATCGTTACTTTAGCCTTGTCACCACCGTCTAAAAAGCGACGCAGGTTGCGCAGTTTTACCTGGTAATCGCCTTCATCAGTGCCAGGGCGAAATTTAATCTCCTTGACCTGAATTTGCTTTTGTTTTTTCTTTTGCTCTTTCTGAGCTTTACTCTTTTCGAAGATGAATTTTCCGTAATCCATTACCTTACATACTGGCGGCTCTGCATTAGGGCTAATTTCAACCAAATCCAAACTTGATTGTTCAGCAGTTTCCAACGCTTCACTGATTGATACTACACCAATCTGTTCACCATCCTTACCAACCAAACGCACTTCATTTTCTGTAATATCTTCGTTAGTCCGAGCTTTACCCGAATCTTTAGCCTTAATGTTAGCGCCTTTAATATGTTATTCCTCCACGAAATTTATCGAATTAATTTGCTAGCGATCTGCTCAGAAGCCAATTCGACGAAAGCATCGACCGACATCTTTCCAAGATCATCGCCTTTGCGTGAACGTACAGCAATTTCACCGGTTTCCATTTCTTTATCACCGACTACTAACAAATACGGGACACGCTTTAGCGTGTGCTCGCGGATCTTAAAGCCTATCTTCTCATTTCTCAAGTCAGACTTTGCTCTAATTCCACTTTCTTTTAGTTTTTTTACTACTTTATCGGCATATTCGCCCTGATTGTCCGTAATATTCATTACCACAACCTGAGTCGGTGCCAACCAAAGAGGAAACAGTCCTGAATACTCTTCAATTAAAATGCCGATAAAACGCTCTAATGAACCCAGTATAGCCCGGTGGATCATAACCGGTACTTTACGTTCGCCATTTTCTGCCACATAAGTTGAACCAAGCCGTCCAGGCATAGAAAAATCCAATTGTATGGTGCCACATTGCCATGCCCTATCCAGACAGTCATGGAGGGTGAATTCAATCTTCGGACCGTAGAAAGCCCCTTCTCCTGGTAAATATTGAAAATCAACGCCTTTAGCGGTTAAAGCCTGAGCCAATTCGTGTTCCGCTTTGTCCCAGACTTCATCACTGCCGACCCGTTTTTCGGGACGTGTGGATAATTTGACTGAAATATTTTCAAAACCAAATATTTTGTATATTTCATACACAGAATCAATACAGCCGCCTACTTCCTGCAGAACCTGCTCTTCGGTACAAAAGATATGAGCATCATCTTGGGTAAACCCTCGCACACGCATCAAACCATGCAAGGCGCCGGATGGTTCATTTCGATGACAACAGCCAAATTCCGCCATACGTAAAGGCAAGTCACGGTATGATTTAAGACCCTGATTAAAAATCTGCACATGTCCGGGGCAGTTCATGGGCTTAATGGCATATTCCCGCTTTTCAGACGTCGTGGTAAACATGTTTTCAGCATACTTATCCCAATGACCAGATTTTTCCCATAAGGATCGGTCCATCATCAGAGGGGCTTTAACTTCCTGATAATTATATTCCCGGAGTTTTTCACGAATAAAAGTCTCCAGTTCAATATAAATACTCCAGCCATCATTGTGCCAAAACACCATACCCGGGGCTTCTTCTTGCCAATGAAATAAATCCAGTGCCTTGCCAATTTTGCGGTGATCGCGTTTTTCTGCTTCTTCGAGACGATTCAAATAGGCTTTAAGTTGTTTTTTATCTGCCCAGGCCGTGCCATAAACTCGTTGCAACATTTTATTGTCACTATCACCACGCCAATAGGCACCTGCCACTTTCATTAATTTGAAATGCTGACAAAAACGCATATTGGGGACGTGTGGCCCCCGGCACATGTCCACATATTCTTGGTGATGATATAGCCCTGGTGTATCATCACGGCTAATATTTTCGTCCAAGATCTGCAATTTATAGCTTTCACCACGGGCGGAAAATGCGTCACGGGCCTCTTGCCAGCCAACAACTTTTTTGACGACGTCGTATTGGGTCTTAGCGAGCTCAAGCATACGTTTTTCGAGTTTAAGCAAATCTTCATCGTTCAAAGAATGATCCATATCGATATCGTAATAAAAGCCGTTATCTATAGTAGGACCAATAGCCATTTTTACATCTGGCCATAATTGCTTAATAGCATGACCGACTAAATGAGCACAGGAATGACGAATAATGTCCAATCCGGCGTCATCTTTAGCGGTAATGATTTGCAAATTTGCATCGTCGTGGACCAGTTCGCAGGCATCAACCAGTTTACCGTCTATTTTACCGGCTATGGTTGCCTTGGCTAAGCCTGGGCCAATATCATTGGCTACATCTAACACGGAAACTGCATTATCAAACTGGCGTTGACTGCCATCGGGAAGTGTAATAGTGGGCATAATAATCCTTGGAGCAGTGGTGACACCTACCAAGCGCCACGTGCAAATATTGGGAGCGATAACATCGCATTGCTAAATAAAAAAACACCCTGCGCAGGTGTTTAAAATTGCCATTCTGCTACTATCAGAATCGAAAATGGATTATAACGAAAATTCCCCTATTTATGCAATCACCATACAAATTCAATATCAGGTTACCTCTGCTGTGCTGGCTGTTATGCATAGCCTTACCTGGTATCGCACAGGAATGGGAACGGGCAAAACAGCAAGACGGTGTCAGTGTATTTAGTCGCCCTTTGCCCAATAACCTGTTGCAAATAAAAGCCCTCACCACTGTAACAGCTAACCATGAAGCCTTTATTCGCTTGCTGGGGGATATTGAACATTGCACTAAATGGATTGCCAACTGCAAAAAAATAGAAATTATCGCAACGCCGGACCAGGCCACGCGCTTGGTACATACCTTTCTTTCGGCACCCTGGCCTATTCGCGATCGAGATGTGGTGACGCGCTCTGTCACCACAAAAAACCAAGACACCCTGGAAATACTGATTGAGGATGCTGGCCAAACCTATCCTTTAGCACCCGGACACGTGCGCATGACAGATGTGCACGGCCAATGGCGCCTCGTGGAAATACCTGATGGCACAATGACCGTATCTTATGTGGGCAGCGCTAGTCCCGCAGGTGAAATTCCAGACTGGTTAGCTAAGGGCGCCTTGATCGACTCTATCTTCGAAACGTTTAACCAGTTAAAGGCCGTTATTAATGATCCTCCGTACACTGTCGCCCCCGCCGTCACTGCTCAATGATATATACTCGTCTCCCTTGAAACTGCAGCTTTATTGGCTGCTCTGGATCAGCCCAATCATTTAGTCCACCTAACCTCATGGGGCTGAGGTCCTTTGCGCCTGGTAGCAACGCCAGTGGCTTTAGGTATAAAATAGTGCCAATGTTATTGTGCAATTACGCCAAAAACTGCTAGAAATAACTCATAGTGATCAGTGATTAAATTGGCAAGTGTAGGTGACTTATGTGGCATTTCATCAGTGAACAAATTGGTCTGCAACTTGATTGTGATTTTATTTGCAGTGATATTCGAAACCTGCCCGGTGGTTATACCCATCAGGCATTTAAGATAACAGACGGTCGACGGCGCTTTTTTGTCAAAATTAACCAACAGCAGAATATTCAGATGTTTCAGGCCGAAGCGGATGGACTCAATCACCTGCGAATAGCCGGTTTGCTCAAGATCCCCCGGGTAATCTCCCTCGGCACAGTTAGCAGCCACAGTTTTCTGGTGTTGGAATACCTTACTTTAACCTCGGGTGATCACCCGACCTGGTTTGCTCTTGGGCAACAACTTGCCAAACAACATCGCCAGCAAACACAAAATATGTATGGTTGGCAGAGCGATAATTATATAGGTGCCACGGTGCAGGTAAACCGATGGCATAAGCACTGGAATTTCTTTTTCGCCGAACAACGCATCGGCTATCAGTTGCAATTGCTGGCGGAAAAAGGGTTGAAGCTGGTGAATATAGATGTGGCAGTAGAGGCGGTCAAACAACTGTTATCCGGGCACAATCCTGTGGCCTCAATGCTCCATGGGGATCTGTGGCAAGGTAATGTAGGTTTTCACAACCACAATCCGGTCATGTTTGACCCGGCGCTCTATTATGGCGACCGTGAAACGGACTTGGCTATGAGCGAACTTTTTAACTGTTTCCCCAATCCCTTTTACGACGGATACCAGTCTATTTGGCCCCTAGATACGCAATACCAATACAGAAAACCCGTCTATCAGCTTTATCATCTGCTGAATCACGCACTGTTATTTGGTGGGCAATATGTTGAATCAGCAAAGGCGTTACTTAAAAATATGCCCCATTGATAGTGATCACCATATGATCCAACGGTTTATGCTTTAACTATTTATCAGTATGATTAATGCAAATTGAATAAAACGAATTCTGTTATGACTAAAAAAGTAGTGTTTATTACCGGCAGCGCCAAACGTATCGGCGCCCATACCGCTCGATACCTGCACAACCTGAATTACAATCTGGTATTACATTGCAACCGATCAGTGGATGAAGCCCAGGCCCTGATGATTGAACTCAATAACAAACGAGAAAATTCGGCGCGCCTGATCATCGGTGACCTGTGTGATTTTCAAACCCTGCAGGAACTGGCGGATAAGGCCTGGCAAGCATTTGGCCGGCTAGACGTTTTGATCAACAATGCCTCGTCTTTTTATCCCACTGCCGTTGGACAGATAACCCTAGATAGCTGGCAAGATCTTATGGGCAGTAACGTGCAAGCCCCCTTATTTTTGTCCCAGTACCTAGCCCCGCAATTAGCCTTACAAAAAGGTGTAATAATCAACATGGTTGATATTCATGCCCAGCGCCCCCTTAAACAGCATACGGTTTACAGTATGGCTAAGGCAGCACTGGTGACCATGACCCAATCCTTAGCCCAGGAACTCGCACCGGATATTCGCGTAAATGGGGTGGCACCAGGGGCGATCCTGTGGCCAGAACAAACGTTGGATCAACAAAACAAGGACCTTGTATTGCAGCAAATACCAGCCCAAAAATTAGGCACTCCACAAGATATCGCTCAGGCCATAGGCTATTTGATTGACGCCCAATATGTAAATGGGCAAATATTAGCGGTAGACGGTGGCCGCAGTGTTGTATCCAGCAGCAAAGCTTAGGGCAAAGCGTCATGACGAGGATAAGCCACTTACCAGACAACAAGACAAGCCCCTTTAAGATGATCTTCAGGTTGGGGCTTGTGCTTCAGCTTTGTCTGATTTGTCTGGGCTGCGGTCAACCTACCTTGGCTGACAATATAACGTTATACCAAAGTCGCCTTGCGGCTGTGCTCGATATACCTGTGGTTGCCCTGCCCGCTTTCGAGTCTCTGTATTACCCCTCATTACGGCAACTTAAAAGCGCGATCCCTACAAGCAATATAGCCATGCAAGACTTTTATGCTTTACAAGACTGCAATGCCAGCCTGCTTATTGCCCAGCGCAATACCTCACTGGGGCGAACCCAGTTGCCCTCCAGTCGTTATATATATGAAACGCAGCTGATCAACGCATTAGGCGTTTGTGTGCAAGCTTCTGCAGCTAATACCGAGGCGAGTACATTATTAACTCAAAAAACCACTCATCTACCTTTAGTATGGGCGGATTTGGTGCAAACCAGCGACGAAATCAGGATCGCCTTTAGCAGCAACAATGCTTTTTTAGCTGAGCAACAAAATGAGGCCCTCAGTGCGACCCATAATGCGTTGTCTTATTTATTAGCGTTGCAAAATACAACCACAGCTGATGTTCAGGCACTGGAGAGACATCTACAGCAACTGGCAAACTATAAATTGCCAGCCAAAGTATCTCGCAGTCAACGATTATTAACCCACCAGCTCAACCATATTACGCTATGGTTGAGCCAGCAAAAATTAAGCGACCAATGCCCGGCGGGAAAACCCAGCCAACAGATCCGGTACTTGAAAAATGTATTTCAGTTGTTTTTTATTGAAAAAATTCAACCGCTTGCCGGGCAACTAAACCATATACAGTACCAATTACTGCCCGTGTACCAGAAATTTGCCCGCAGTGAGTACCTCAAGCAAGCATTTAAAACACTGCTTGAACACAACCAGCTAGAATTTACAGCCTACCAGGAGGCCATGACCCAACATATCGAATTTTGGCAAAAACTGTTGGCTACTTGTAACTTATCCCCAACGATCAACTCCAGATAGCACTAACAGGGGTCTCTGGCGTCAGATGAGTGGCACACTGGGCCTGGAGTAATTCAGCGCAGGCCAACGCATCGGTTAATGCCTGGTGTTGTCGATAGTAAGGTAAATGATAACGAGTACGACTGTCAGTCAGGCGAATGGACACTGGCTTGCGTGCTGTCAGGCTTCGCCACAATGTTTGGGCCATAGTGCGAGTGAATCGAGCCTCAAGGGCCATGGTATCAATAACCGGGAAGGTGATCCCTTCCTTGATATGACGTTTAAGGGCAGCATCCAGAAAACCCCTTTCAATAGGACTATGGTGTACAACCACAATTTGGCCCTGCAAGCGAGCCAGCAAGGTATCGATTAAAGTGGAAAAATGAGGGGCATCGGCCACAGCTGAATGCGTAATACCATGCACCACAACGGATGTTGAGCGTAAGCGCGTCTCTGGTTTGATGATCCACTGTTTAGCCGTATTGCAACGTATACGGCTTATACTCATGGGGACTAAACCAATACTGACAATACTGTCGCGCTTGGGATCCAAACCCGTTGTTTCAAAATCCAGGGCAACCATAGGAACGTCACTAATGGGGGTGGATGGCGACACAACTCCCCCCTGATAAAATGCTTTTAAGGCCGGGTCGGTACTCGTTTTAGCCAGTAACGCAAAGCGACTGGACCAGTCGAGCTGTTTGCCCTTTAGCTTAGGTTGGAGCTGACCAGTCAGTTGCTTTTTAGCAAGATAAAACATGTAACCTCCTCATATTACCCTGCCTGGTTGATACCTGAATTTCATAAAACGCTGGGCATTGCTTAATATTTGAAAAGCCTCTTTGAGGTTTTTACGCTCAAAATCCGATAAATTTTCTGGCTCAATATTATTATCCGGCTCACGTTTTAGTTCAATATCTGAGGCTTGATGGCGGATCCTGACCATAGCAATAAATTCCAGAGCGTCCCGTAAATCCAGTCCCCTACCGGGTGGCAAAATACCTGACTCAATAATATCTTCCAGACGATCAAATGTATTGCGCGCTGATGATCCCACCGCCAGTGCATGCAAACGCACCAGGTCAGCTATGGGCGCGGTGCCCCGGCGTTTCATATTAATCGAATTAGTTTGGCGACCGTCTGTTTCCATGACAAAATCTTTGAAAAAACCCAGGGGGGGCGTTCTAAGCAAGGCGTTACGAGCCATACACGCTAAAAAACGTGAGTTTTTTTGCGCTTTTTTGCGGATCAACCGATTAAGCTGTTCTGCCCACTGGGTCTGTCCCCACACGCCTTCCAGATCAAAGAAAATAGCGCTGTGTAATAAAGACTCGGCGTTAGGTTGCTCAATCCAGTGATTAAAATACTTTTGCCAAACAGCCAAGGGTTGGCGCCATCGGGTGTTGGTTGCCATGATATCTCCTGTGCAATAGCTGTAGCCACATAACGCCAGGCCATCACATACAAAATGAGCCAGCGCACTAAAGTACTCATCATGCAGCTTAGGGACAAAGCTGTTGTCAAGAACAAGAGCGTTGTCCTGATCAGTCACTATCAGTTGTTCGCCTCGCGCCATCGACCCTAAGGCTAAAAAGCAATAAGGCACAGGCGGCGGGCCTAAATGGGCTTCCCCCAGTTCACATAAGCGTTGTTTAAAACTGCGCCCTACCACTGCCATGGCACTGCCAATCATTTGCGAGTTCGCATCCTGGTGCACCATACGGGTAAAACAACCTTGTACTTCACGGGTAAGATCGGCCAGCTCATCAACGCTTTGGGCATCAACAATACTTTTCACCACAAACAAGCTGTTTTGGGATTCGTAATGCAAAATATCGAGGTGACTGATAAGGCCAATGGGTTGTTGTTTTTTCAGCACAGGTAGGTGCTGCACATTGTGTTTGAGCATTAACATCATCGCTTCAAACACAAACTGATGACTCTGCACATAAATTAATTCTGTGGTCATGATATCCGCCACCGGAATATCACTGTTTAAGCCCTGTGCAACCAGTCGCCCGCGAATATCTAAGTCAGTAACAATGCCGATAACTTGCTTGAGGGGCTCTGCTGGGTCTTTTTCAGGGCAGGTGATCAATAATGAAGAGACGTTTTCCTCTGTCATGCGAATGGCGGCTTGATGCACCGTCGTAGTACTGCATACGATAACGGGTAAAGCCGTAATTAAGTTGTCTACTTTAGCGGTGAGTAACGCATTATCATCTTCGCGCTTGACCATAGATTGGCGTAAACGGGTTTGGTCTTCTACTTCAACAAAATCCGCAAAACCCTCGAAATTATCGAATAAATAATTAAATTTTTCCACACCAATAAGGTATACCAGCGTGTCTTCAAGAGCAGTAACAGGAAAACGGACCGGGCGATTGAGCATCAAACTTTGTTCGCCAAAAAAATCTCCGGGGCCCAAACGATTATATAATTGTCCGTCTCGACGAAAAACTTCTACCGCGCCACTGCGGATCACATACCATTGATGATTTTCTTGCCCTAAGGGCAAAATAGCCGACTTCGCCCGGTAATAAGCGATCTCGACATTATTGGCAACATCACCCAGCACCTTGTCAGGTAAATTTGAAAAGGGCGGGTGGCGCCGGAAAAAATCCAATACTTCGGATTGCTCAGCCTGCATTATTCTGCTCCGTGATGGGTTAA
>JBKEFM010000176.1:0-8628 GCA_046709505.1 Paraglaciecola sp.
ATCTCGACATTATTGGCAACATCACCCAGCACCTTGTCAGGTAAATTTGAAAAGGGCGGGTGGCGCCGGAAAAAATCCAATACTTCGGATTGCTCAGCCTGCATTATTCTGCTCCGTGATGGGTTAAGCTCGCCCGAGCCCCATTACTGGTTCCGGGCGAGCACATGCCAGCTCCCGTATTATCTTGGCTCTGACATCAACCCTTTAACCGTGGAAAATGCAGCAACCAGCAGCACCAGGGCAAAAGGTAAACCAGTCGACACCGCCATAGCTTGTAAGGCAACTAATCCGCCACCTAAAATAAGGGCCACAGCCACCAGCCCTTCAAATAAACACCAAAATACCCGCTGTGGTGTGGGTGCATTGACCTTGCCGCCAGCTGCAATAACGTCTATCACCAAGGATCCTGAATCGGACGAGGTCACAAAAAACACTATCACCAACACAATGGCAATAAAAGAGGTGATACTGGACAAAGGCAAAGCATCAAGCATGTTAAATAACTGCAAAGGCACATCAGCCTCGACCACTTTTTGATAACCGTCTAGCACCACTTGTTTAATCGCCGTACCACCAAATACTGTCATCCAAAATACACAGGCAAAAGACGGTATCAACAAGACTGAAATGATAAATTCCCGAACCGTGCGACCACGAGAGACCCGGGCAATGAACATGCCGACAAAAGGACTCCAGGATATCCACCAGGCCCAATAAAATGCGGTCCAGCCTGAGGCAAAATTACTGTCTTCACGCCCCACGGGATTGGCAAGCTCCGGCAAATAACGGAAATAGGCTAACAGGTTTTCAACAAAACCTGTGGCAATCGCCAGGGTAGGACCGACTATCACCACAAAAAGCAATAAAAGCCCAGCCAGGATCATATTGATTTCAGATAATTTTTTCACGCCAGCATCCAGGCCTTTTACCACTGAAATTAAGGCCAACGCGGTGATCCCGATCACTAACAGAATTTGAGTGGTTTCCCCTAAAGGAATGCCAAACAGGTAGTGCATACCCGAAGCGGCTTGAGATGCCCCTAGTCCCAGCGATGTAGCCAAACCAAACAAGGTCGCCAGCACCGCTAAAGTGTCGATAATATGACCAGGCCAACCCCATACCCGCTCACCCAAGATGGGATAAAAAACCGAGCGGATAGTCAGTGGTAGGCCTTTATTAAAGGAAAAAAGGGCTAAACCCAACGCCATCACAGCGTATATAGCCCAGGGATGCAGTGCCCAGTGATAAATAGTGGCAGCCATAGCCAGACGTTCCGCCGACTCAGCATCACCCGCGGCGCCACCTAAGGGAGCCCAATCGGTGCGCACACCATTCTCGTTAACGGTTCCGGCAAAAGAGCTAGCAAAATGTGTCAGTGGCTCAGAAACGCCATAGAACATTAAGCCAATACCCATACCTGCGGCAAATAACATCGAGAACCAGCCTAAATAAGTATAATCAGGGGTCGCCTCCGTGCCGCCTAGGCGAACACGACCCAAGGGAGAAAGCACTAGTACGACGCAAATCAACACAAAAATGTTCGCTGTACTAATGAAAAACCAATCCAGATTGGTGGTTAGCCAGGTGCGCGCTCCACTAAACATAGGCTCAGCTTGATTTTGAAAAAGCAGGGTGAGAGTAACAAAAGCAATGACCGAAAATGCGGAGATGGCAAAAACCCTGTTGTGTATATCTAAACCAAATGGCCCCAGATTAAGCACAATATTGTCCTGACCTACTTGATAGTCGGTATTTATCGGGTTGACCTTGCCATCAGGAACCATAGGATCCTTTTTATCTGTCATCAGATTATCCTTATTATGTGTTGTTAGTTAGTATGTGACGCTTTGGTCGCTTAAAGTTCATCCCTAATATTGAGATTAAAACACGATTCAAAATCATTGCTATAGCCTGATGCAGCGCCGAAATGTGTGTTTTGAAGCTAGCGAACGCTAAAGATTCTTTGCTGATGGGATGCAATAGGAAGTAAAAAATAGAGAATTGTTGCAGGCTACCTGTTGCAGTAACAGAAGTTACTGTGTGTACAAGTTTGCAAACAACCTTAACTACAAAATAGATATACAACTCTCCACAGGACATAACCGCCTGGTTGCTGTGTCGTTTATTATGCAGGACAGGATAAAGACCTCTGGTACTTTTATCCATTTTTTTTTACTGACTGGCTTTTCAGGGAAAATAATCAGTACAGTGGAGGTTACCATAGCGCAGAAGACGGCATCTGAGAATATTCACACCATATCATTCATTTGTTAGAAACATTAGAATTAACGATCAGTGCCGCAACCGCAGCGCCAAATATGACGTTAATTTTATGCGTCATAAAACCCTGTCGATTTGCCCTGATTGTTATTCGGGTAATCATCATCAATTACAGTGGTAGGCTGGCGAGTAGGTAACCGGTTAAAAATGCCGCAACAAACGGGTAAACGCAAAGCAAAGGGTATAGCCGATAAAAGACCCAGAGAAAGCATCGCCACCACACAAAAAATCTATGCTCTCCCCAACTCAGATAAAGTCAGGGCCGGCATTTCAACAGCCGCTTACGCGTTAAAGCTCGCTTCGGTCAGAATAAGTCACAAAGCGCCTCACCCAAGCTATAGCAGTTTGCTGATCCCCTCAGTGGGTAAGAACTCAGTTATTTATTGGAAATGTTATTGGCTAAAAAATAAACAATCGGGTCTACTGATATCTGCACCCCAACCTACTGGTGATATTGCCTATTTTAACAAAAACCTTACCACAGGACAGCGCTTCTAGTGTTGAGGTAGAGTGATTGCGAGACCATTTATTCTAGGTATTAAGGCTTATTCCCAGTAAGATTACCGGTTAATTTAATATTCACTAGCCCTTAATCTAATACTTATTCATAGATAGGATCTTAAGGAAATTAGGAGTTGATTGCATGTTCTAAATTTGATCTGATGGTTATCGCCAAAACAACTATCAAACCTAAAAGAAGAATATGCCACAAAATAATAACGAGCTAGCGAAGATAACGGAAGTCCTAAATGAATTTAAAATTAATGACATCGGCAAGAGCTGTGATTTTTGTGAACGCCAACGGGAAGTAAAGCCGTTTGAGTGGGTGATGTCGTTAATAACCGCATTGGGCGATAAGAGGGTTGATAAGTGGCGAAGGGTGGTAGTTCGTTCGCAGTACATGATGATTTAAAGGATACGTTTAAGGGACGTATTTACCACCATCAGCCCCGCGGCGGTAGAGTTACATGTGAGTTGAAACATGCTCAGCAGCCAACCCGAGACTATCTTGGTCAGTGCAGACAGTGTGGCCGAGTATGATTTTCTGCCCGAGCCAGCAACGTTGGTAAATAGCTTGTTTCTGGCTGACCGAGGGTATTTTAAATTAACGTATTTAGACAGTATTCATCAGGCTGGAGATTACTATGCCGTCAGGGCGAAAACGACCTGTAACCCTTTGGTCATGGCGTGTTAAATGGCAATTTCCAGCTATAAAATCACCGATTCAATATTAAAGAATGTGGTTCCAAAAGTAACCTGGAAAATAAATTGTGAGGCTCAAGCTATCATACCCGCCCCGGTAAAGATAAAACGTGTACTGGCTCAGCTTACTATTGCTAGTAACGGATTGGATCCCGTAACTAAGCCTCTGAGCGGTTTAAGGTACTATCGGTCCGATTACTTTTATAGATAACATTAGCCTTACCAAATCGTTTCATCACACACGTAATTAAAATAAATTGGAGTAGTATCATCATTAAGATAACTAATGATGACTGATAAAAACCGGAGATAATAAATGCTATGAATGTCATTACGCCCACAAAGGATGCGTAATAAAATTGAGTAGAAACATGCTCTATATGGTTGCAGTCAGCGCCCATCGAAGCAACTACCGTGGTATCTGAGATAGGCGAGGTATGGTCACCAAATAATCCGCCACTCAGTACAGCCGCTATTGTCAGCGTCAGTGATGCATCCAATGAGTGCGCCACAGGCACAACACTAATCATTAAAATGGCAAATGTTCCATAAGACGACCCGGTAGCAAATGACATTAAAGCGCCAATTAAAAACACTAATGCAGGAAATAAGCTTGGAGAAATTGAATCGCCTATTAATGAAGCTAAATACATTCCTGTATCTAACTCCTTACAGATAGAGCTTAATGACCACGCCAAGACGAGTATAAAACAAACAGAAATCAATTTTTCCATACCACGAATGAAATGATTTAACGATTTTTGGTAAGGCGTTTTGCTCTGACGACGCATCATATATGCACATGATAAAGAGGCGAAAATATATGAAAGACAAATACCAGAATTGACATGGATGCTACGAACACCTTCCGTGTAGGCAAAATAAGATATAAAGATCACTAAAGAAGTTAACATCACCGCCAAAGGAACAATAAAAGTAGCCAATGTCGAGTTAGTATTTATTAATTCACCTTCTAAAGTTATGTTTTCCTGCGCTAACGGCTGTTTACTCATTGATTGATTATATTTGGCTTGTGCCTTCGCCATCGGCCCAATATCCTTTCCCGTAGACAGCAGCATAGGTATAGCTAGCAATGATAGAATGGCATAAAATTGATAAGGCAGAACGCTTAACAATACTTCATATGGTTGATCGGTTAGGCCAATTTCTGCATAAGCATTGCCAATCAAACTCATAATATAAACCCCCCATGCTATAAACGGCACTAATATACTGACAGGGGCAGCGGTGGTATCAATGATATAGGCAAGTTTTTCTTTACAGATATTTAATTTTTGAAATATTGGTCTAAACAGTGGACCAACAATTAAGGCGTTACCTGAATCGGTGAAAAAAATACTTAGTCCCGCAGTCCAAGCAGCCAGTTGGCCACGTTTTGGGTCTGATATGTATTTTACAATGATCGTAGAGAATGCAGATGCACCACCCGAACGTTCTATGAGTTGAACAAACCCACCGATACACAACATAACAACAAGTATTTGGTTATTAGCGCTATTTGATACTTGAACAAAGATGTGATTTTCCATCAAGTTAACGACAGCAAAAAACGGATTATATCCATTTATAATAAATGCGCCGACAAACGTTCCTGCGACGAGAGATAAAATAACACTACGCGTAAAGACCGCAAGAAAAATGCTCAGTACTGGTGGGACTATCGATAATATACCGTAATTTTCCATAAATATTCTTCTAACCTCTACTCAATATTTTGTATTTTTGGCTCTGCTATCATTTAAAAAACTAATATTATTATGGCAACGGTAACAAGTGACTGGCTGCTTAAGTTACCAGCCCATACGGTCAGCAAAACTATGCCAACGTAAGATTAACGCCGTAAACCATGGCAAAAGGGCTGCATAAAATTTACGGCCTGCTCTCGCTAGCGCAATAGCAACTGACAGTCCAGTGCATCCAACACCTACAATAGCAACATCACTCGTGGCAGGTATATTCTCACCATGAGCGCTAAGACGACTCATTTTCAGCCCTGGAACTGTTAGCCAATAAGGTATTTTTGATAAATTCAACAAGGAGTCGTGCATGATAATGTTAATGGCTAACTTCTGTATTTTAGTACAAAGATTTTTAGACCAAACACAATAGTCACCTAAGCTTAATAGTTGCATTTTAGTAACAAAGTGCACATAATAATATTGAATTATTATTATACATTTATTACTTTTGGTTATGCGATGGATATAAAAAAATTCCAAATGTTTCATGAAGTTTTTATTACTGGAAGCATCACTTTAGCCGCAGAAAGAGTTTGTATTAGCCAACCCGCAGCAAGCAAAACGATCTCTTCTTTAGAAAAAGAGATTGGTTACAAGTTGTTTATTCGCAAGAACGGCCACTTGTGTCCAACAGATGAAGCTTACTATTTGCATGAGGAAGTTCTGCTTTTATTACAGAATTTTAAACGATTGGAAGAGAATGTTAAAAACGCAAAACATCACAAATCAGGCAAATTAAAAATTTGCAGTGTTCTGGGTCCTTCTTACTATTTTTTGCCAAAAATAATATCTCACTATATGAACAAAAATCCAGGCATCAAGGTGGATTTGCATGTGTTAAATTCGACCTTAATCAGAGAGGCAGTTTCTACTGGGCAATATCATATAGGTTTGATGGATAAATCAGGACATACAACTAGATACCATTCCAAGATCTTAAATATGACTTGTTATTGCGCGGTGCATTGTGATCATCCCGCAGCTAAACTCACTAAGGTAACACCAAATGATTTGGCTGACACTCCCTGGATTAGTTTAGACCCCGAACATGAAACGACAAAAGCGTTAACAAAAGTTTATTCAAAAAACGGTGTCCATTTTGATCCTATTATAGAAGTCAATATGACGCTAAACGCATTATCTTTTGTTAATAATGGCATGGGAGTAGCCCTCATAGACTCACTTAATAAATTGAGTTTTGTTGAAATGTTTAACCTAAAAAATATAAAGATAATTCCGTTTGAACAAGCCATTTACGAACCGCTCGAAGTGATCACGCCAAACATCAAGGCACTGCCTGATATGGTGCAAAATTTCTATGACTATATGATCCAAGAACTGGACAAAATTATTTAATGGTTCTTGATAACATAAATATTGGCGTTTGATCTTTGTACACGAATAAAAGTTATTTTAAAATCAGATATTGGCAGTGATAATCTGTGATCAAGAGACAGGTAGTACAGAGTACTTATCTAAAATTTGGGCAGGATAGTAATATAATCAGCTTCAGTAGTATGCACGATGATAAATACAATATTTACCGTCTCAAAGCTCACGTTAATACCAGTAATTCAGGCTATAATTTTTTCAATCTGTCATGGCTTATTAATAGACTGATGTACCATATTTGTCAGGGTGACAAAATCAAACACCGGACATCCAGTTACTTTGCGGATAATATCGGCAAATGGAGGAAGATCTGTACACTCCAGGATAAAAGCGCCAATATCGGATTGCTTCATCATTAAAGAGACTATATTAGTAATATCATGCTCTATAGTGGCAAGGTCAATATCATCATCAGGTGATAAAAATATTTTATTCCACTCTGTACAGGCTTCCAGCCCTTCAACATGAAGAGAAACATCGCTATTTATACCCGCATTTTTCAAATGTAGCGACGAAAGAGCTGATTTTTTAGCCGTAATAACACCTAAGGTTTTTTGTTTTCCTAGCATATTTTTCACTAAGGGTGCTTGCATTAGACTGGAAGTAAATACAGGAATATCCACTGCATCAGCAAGTTCTTTCTGAAAAATAGCATTGAAACCACAGCTTGTTGTAATGGCTTGAATTCCCTGTTTTTCCATATTTTTTGCTTCATCAATCATCGACTGCAAAACATTTTGGCAAGGCGACTCAAGGATAGTATGAACATTGGCACCTTTTATTTTGCTATATTTTACAGGGAATTGAAATGTGTCTGGATTGGTACTGTTTCCGGGCAGTGATTCAAGTTGTAATAAACCCCGAGGGACGCAGCCTTCTTCCCAGCATAGAATACCGATTAACGGTATTTCTGAAGAAAAATCTCTTATTACCATTTACTTAATCCCCATTGTTATTAGTCATTTAACATACGCAATTTATTAATTACTTAAGTAAATTTATTGAACGTCAAGTTACGCTCTTATCCCATAGTCAATGGGTTATTTAAACCCACCACTTTTCTGAAATACCCATAGAATTAAATTATTGCCCTGTTGTGCTGGTTAAAAAATACCAAGGCGGCGTTACTCTCAATCTCAATAGCCCGTCATTGGCTAATCGAGGATATCCCCTAATTTATTTCCTATTTTTTATATTTGTATATTAACCCATGATTTTCATCAAATAATGACTAAGGTGGAGCACTTGATTACCATTTTTCACCAAAAAATTTCATCAACAGTTTAATAAACAAGAGTTGAATAAACAGCATGAATACGACTATTACAGGTGTTTGATAAACACCGGCTAAAATAAAGCCGATAAGTGCCATCGAGCCACTGATCAGGGCATAAGCCAATTGAGTTGACACATGATCTATATGTTGACAGTCAGAGCCCATCGAAGCTAACGCCGTGGTATCTGATATCGGTGAGGTGTGATCGCCAAACAAGCCACCACTTAATACTGCAGCTATGGTGATCACCATAGGGGCACCCAGATTATGAGCCACCGGCACCACGATCATCATTAAAATAGCAAACGTGCCATACGATGACCCTGTGGCAAATGACATAAGTGCGCCCAATATAAACACTATCGCAGGTAACAAAGCCGGTGGTAGCGAGCCCGCTACTAAACTGGCCAAATAATCACCAGTATGAAGTTCTTTACAAATAGAACTTAAAGACCAGGCCAGTACTAAAATAGAGCAAATATATACCAGTTTTTCCATACCGCTGTAAAAGTGTTTTAAGGAATCATTAAAAGATATTTTTTGATTGCGTTTCATTAAATAGGCACAGGCCAAAGAAGCAAACAGGTAAGAGATAAAGATACCCGATCGCACATGTACCCCTCCAACGCCTTCGGTGTAGGCGAAATAGCCTAAAAAACCGGCTATTGATAACATCAACACAGAAATAGGGAATAAAAAAGTGCTAAATTTTACCCC
>JBKEFM010000177.1:0-8614 GCA_046709505.1 Paraglaciecola sp.
CAAAAGTTTTCATTGTACAATTATTGAACGATGCCAGTTTGCCGGGTTTGGCCAGTCGTTATTACGGAAGGGCAAGTGCCTTACTCAAACCCTTATTAGCCGCAGATCCTGATGATCAACAATTGAAATATTATCAGGCCACAGTGCTTCAGTATTACCATCAATTTAGTCAAGCTCAACAAATCTTAAATGACATATTACAACGCCAGCCAGACAACAGATCTGCCTGGTTAATGAAGGCCAACATCTATTTAGTTCAGGGCGAACTGGCTCAGGCTAAGTCTGCCTGTTTACAGCTGCTAGGTCAGGGCAGTTTGGTTATCAGCACCGTCTGTGTGCTAGAAGTCACTGCAGAGCAAGGCCAGGTGGCAAAGAGTTATCAGCAATTGCAAAATGTGGTCAAGATGGCCGGGGCAATGCCAAGCGAACAACGATTATGGATGAAAAAAAATTTTGGCTTCCCTGGCCCTATCGTCAACAACTCCCTCAACAGGCTTTAGCGCATTTAAGCGGTTCTGTAATGGCACAAGCACCGGTGAGTTTTCTGGTGCTATGGGCAGATATTCAGTTGGATGAAAAGCAAGGACAACTTGTACTCGATACACGAGGTCCAATAGTACAAGGTAGTGACAGCTTCGACGATGCATTATTGTTACGCCTGGCGCTGTCTGAACAAGCAATAAATTCAGCGACACATATCTGGAAAACCCGATTTGCACAGCGTATTGAAATACGCCTGCAACGTAACAATACTGCCCATGCGGCGGATATTGCCCGTTATTATCTGAATATTCAATTTTTAGCTGAACAAGCTCTATTTTGGGCAAAAATAAATTGGCAACAGGCCAAGTTGGGTCCGGATTAACGCTTGCTAGAGCGGGCGATGAACGTACAAAACCCGCCTTCAAAATCTTCTGCCGTTCCGAGTGGGACTTAGCACTAGTCAGTTAATAAAGAGAACGTTTATGCAATTGTGGTTAAAGTTCTGGGGTGTCGCATTGCTTATTATAGTGACTAGTGGCGCCATCGCTCACCAGTTATATTATTGCCCAAATGGATGACAGCGGTCACATCAGTGGCGAATGGCAATTGGGCTTGGCTGATTTAGAATTAGCCGTAGGCTTGGATGCGGATAAGGATGGTCAGCTAACGTGGGGCGAAGTTAAAAGCTGTCAGCCAGACATTGCCACCTATCTGGCTGAAAACATCGCCATAAGTCGTGCCGGTCAGCCATGTAATTTGCGTTTTGCTGCTATGGATCGTTTGCAAGATCATGGCAATGAAGCCTTTGCCGTTACCGATTTTTCAGCCCAATGCGCCCTCAGTGGTTCCCTACAGCTGGAATATAACGCTATTTTTTCCTTTGATAGCAGTCATGAAGTGGTACTGAATATTAGCGATAAAGAGCATCGCCAAAGTTACGTACTTGACGACAACAGCCGTCTTATAAACATAGACTTACGCCAGGGTAGTTGACTTACCGGCTTTAAACAGCATGTCTATTAAGGTGTTATTCACATCTGGGCTGGTATAGATCATATTCTGTTTTTGTTGGCCTTGTTATTACCTGCAGTGATGCAGCGCCGGGAGAAAAAATGGCACACTATTGCCAGTGTTAAAACTATATTAACTAATACTGTGTGGATAGTGAGCGCCTTTACTCTTGCTCATTCCATTACCCTAACCGCCACGGCTATGGGTTGGGTCAATCCTAATAGCCGTTGCGTGGAGTTAGGCATAGCGTTGTCAGTATTATTTGCCGCCTTAAATAATATCTGGCCTTTGGTATTGCGTTTAGGTTGGTTAACGTTCGCCTTTGGTTTGTTACATGGTATGGGGTTCGCCGGGGTTTTGGGTGAGCTGGGGTTACCGGCTGATCAACAGTTACTCAGTATTTTAGCCTTTAATCTTGGCGTCGAAATTGGTCAGTTAGCTATGCTGGCCATTTTACTGCCCTTACTGATATTGCTGCGTCATATCCCCTTGTATAGCCGCGGGGTGATGCCTGCGGGATCCTTGATAATCGCTCTAATGTTTCTGTTATACGTGAATAGGGTTGTCATGGCTAAAAGTAGGTATGACTAATGCTTTCATGTAAGTTATCCAGCTCGATTTGCATCAAATCGATAAACTCATGCAGCTTGTCTTGTTTTAGCGCTTCGGGTTTGGCTGACATCAATTGTTTATTTGCACCCTGCAAAGCCTTGGTGATGTCCTGATTGCGGGGTAACCTCTCTAGTCCGCGCTCTACTTCTTTTAAGGCATGCAACAAAGAGCGGGGAAAATGCTCCTCTTGCAGTAAAAATTTCAACACGTCACGCCTATTGATTCGCAAACGCACTTCCCGGCGATACATTTGATAGGCAGTCAAAGATTTCAATACGCTCATCCATTGAATATTGTCAAAAGCGGACTGCTCATGTTCCATATCCGGTAATAGAGAGGCTGAGCGAACATCGATGATTCTGGTCGTCATGTCTGCACGTTCAATATTGCGACCTATGCACAGAAACTCATAGCCATCATCATGGGTCATGGTGCCCGCCAACAGACCTGTTATCGTTTGGTTAGCTAATATAATCTTGTTCAAATAGTTATAACGCTGGCGGCGAGAAAAGGCATCATGCTGATTTTCGGTGGCAAACAGGTATAAGGTGTTAATTTGCTCCCAGGCTTCCCGGGGAATGATTTCCCTGATAGTACGGGCGTTTTCACGGGCCGCACTGAGTGAGCTGATAATTGAGCTTGGGTTGGCCCTTTCAGTTACGATAAAATTCACTACCGCGTGTTCACTGGCCTGTTCGTGTAAAGCATAAAATAATTCACGATTAGACAGTATATCGACTACAGGCTCCCAGCCTAAAACCACACTACGGGGAAGGTCTAATAATAGGTGAGAGTTAACATTAACCAAACGTGCAGTATTTTCTGCCCGCTCTAGGTAACGTGCCATCCAGTATAGGGTGCTGGCGACCCTTGAAAGCATGCTCATAGTGACTCCATATCGACGATCCAGGTATCTTTACTGCCGCCACCTTGTGACGAATTAACCACGGTTGAACCTTTACGCATAGCCACTCGGGTTAACCCCCCGGCGGTGACAGTGACGTTTTTACCACTTAAAATAAAGGGTCGTAAATCGAGGTGGCGGGGTTCTACTTCGGTATCAAATAGGGTCGGGGCGGTGGATAAAATTAGCATAGGCTGAGCGACATAGTTCCTCGGATCGGCTTTTATCAGTTCTCTGAAGGCCTGGTGTTCTTCTGGTGATGAATGAGGCCCGATCAACATGCCATAGCCCCCTGATTCATTGGCAGGTTTGACCACCATTTTTTCAATATTAGCCAGAACGTATTCCCGCTCTCTTGCATCATGACATTTATAGGTGGGTACGTTGGGTAACAGCGTCTTCTCACCGAGGTAGTACTCAATAATAGCGGGTACGTAGGCATACACCACTTTGTCATCGGCCACACCCGATCCTGGTGCATTGGTCAGGGCTACATTGCCGGCTTTCCAGGCGCGCATTAGTCCTGGCACGCCTAAAGTTGAGTCAGGATTAAACACTTCGGGGTCTAAAAAATTATCATCAATACGGCGGTAAATAACGTCGATGCGGGATAAACCTTCAATGGTGCGCATATAGACAATGTCATCGTCACCTACGACCAGATCGTTGCCTTCGACTAATTCAGCGCCCATCTGCTGGGCAAGGTAAGCATGTTCAAAGTAGGCTGAGTTATAAATACCAGGGGTAAGCACCACTATTTCAGGCTCTTCTATGTCTCGGGGTGACATTTGTGCCAGCATGTCGTAAAGCTCAGACGGGTAATCATCTATAGGTAAAATACTGTATTTTTCAAACATCTCGGGGAATACCCGTTTCATTACCAGGCGGTTTTCCAGCATGTAAGACACCCCGGACGGCACTCTTAAGTTGTCTTCCAGCACATAAACTATGCCCTGATCATCCCTAACCAAATCTGAGCCGCAGATATGCGCCCAAATACCCAGAGGCGGGCTAAAGCCTTTACACTGGGGCAAGAAGTTTTTAGACTTTTCCAGTAACTCAGCAGGGAATATCCCATCCCTGATAATATTCTGTTCATTGTATAAATCATCGATAAACATATTGAGCGCCTTGACGCGCTGCTTTAGGCCCACCTCTATGATTTGCCACTCTTTTTTGTCAATCAGGCGGGGCACAATATCAAAGGGCCAGGCACGGTCGATTGAGCCGTCTTCATCGTTGTACACTCTAAAGGTGATACCCATGACATGAATGGCTGAATCTGCTGCGGCTTTGTATTCGATGATCTCCTTGTCGGACAGGGCGGCTAGGTAATTACACAGGTCTGTGGCATAGGGCCGGGGAATACCCCTATCTTCTACGAGCTCATCGTGAAAGTTGGCAACATCGTAACTGTTCCATTTAATAGCCATAAATACTTTATCGGTTGATTTTCAGGCTGTTACTATAGGTAATATTTTGCCTCTGCAGTAATTATTTTTGCTGCTCAGCTCAACTGTCGGGAATGCATGCACTTCTGATGAGGTAATGGGGGATCAATTTTTTGCTTTTGTGTCTTATAAGGCCGTAGGCGTAAATCCTACTATTATGGTTTCATGTACAAATCGCAGCTTGTCCAGGGCCGTGATTGAAATAACAAAGGGGTAAGCGTCATCTAATCCCATACTGCGGTTTAATGCATTAAGCACAGCTGTTAAGCGACACCAGTCATTAAATAAATGGGTAAAACTGGTCGCAGTATAAACCAGATCGTGATCTGAGCTGCTCATTAACGGGTTGGCTACCTTGGTGCCGGAAACACTGAAGTCAAAATCATTGGCGGTTTCAAGGGTATCCACCATATGTAAATAATGGGCCCAGGTCTCCGCCCAATCTTCCCAGGGGTGCATACTGGCATAAGCGCTGATCCACACATTTTGCCAATTCGCTGAGGGGCCATCCTGGTAGTACTGGTGCATGGCATGGGCGTAATTGATACGTTCATCGCCAAACAATTTTCTAAACTCAGTCAACCTCGAGGAATGGCTGATCAGGCGATCCCAAAAATAGTGACCTGACTCATGTCTGAAATGGCCAACCAGCGTGCGATAGCGTTCCTGCATTTGTTCGCGTATTTTGATCCGCGAAGCCGAATCAGCCTCATTTAAATTGATGGTAATAAGACCTGAGTCATGGCCGGTGGTCACATAGTTTTTGACGGTTAATTCATTGCCGTATTCGTCTTCAACCTGATCTTGTAAAAACGCAAATCCCAAGCCTGAAAGCGGATCAGTTACCCGGTCGGTGACCGGTAAACTCAATCCGAGCAAGGTATAAAGTAAGCGTCTTTTCGCTTGTTCCATACGAAACCACAGCTTGATGTTTTTCTCTTCTGCCAGATTTGGGATGGTTTCTGTCAGGCGACAGGACAGACATAATTCATGGTTATCCTGTATAGGCATCATCCAATTACACACGTCGTACTGGGAATAGTTTTTACACGGCTTATATAACAAGCCGTTGCTGGAAGATTGCAATTGGCCGTTACGGTTTGTAGTAAAGGCACTAAGTTGCCGGTCCTCAGGTATAAAACCCAGTAACAAACTACAGGATACACACTTGCTGTTGGCAAAATGCAAAGTGTTCCCGCATTGACAAGAAAACGTCCTCAAACATGCAATCCTTAGTGATGAAAAAAAACTGAATATGGCCAATTATCATGGTCTAATTCAACCATTGGCGCAAGATACAAACTCACACAACTTCCCGTGATTTTTTTGTTGGGCAAGTAGAGCTGATCACCTGATACACTTTTTTTACTATGATAATCAATGCTATATAAAGCAAGCCTGTATTGCACCGACAGACATTTGATTTTACTCTGTGTGCACTTTATTTCTGCGCAAAGCTGTGCCTAAGGGTAGCGGAACTGGCGAGCTAACTTACAAGAACCCCATACTATGTTATTGCAATCCCTGCTGTTTGCCTTTGAAGTAACCTTGCCCATCAGTATTATTATTGTGCTGGGAATAGTGCTTAAACGCATTAATTGGATCAACGAAGAATTTGCTATTATCGGCTCGCGGCTGGTATTTAATGTGACCCTGCCTTGTTTGTTATTTGTCAATATTGCCCATACCGAGCTGGCAGTAGAGGTACCGGTTTTTCTACTTGGTTTTGCCGCGATAGCCAGCACAGTGGTATTTCTGCTGTTCAATTGGTTGGCCCTGGGTATTACTCAACAAGGCGCCAGAGGCGCCTTTGCCCAGGGGGCTTGTCGCGGAAACATGGCGATTATTGGCTTAGCGTTGTCGGTCAATGCCTTTGGCGAATCGGCATTGGCGCTGGCTTCGATGTATTTGGCGGCCATTGCGATTTTGTATAATGTTTATTCTATTATCACCCTTTATTACCATCAATCTGGCACGGTATCGGTGAAGCTGGTTATACAAAGCGTGCTGACTAACCCCCTGGCGATTGCTATTGTACTGGCGATGGTGGTTGCGCTAATACCGATTACACTGCCTGCGCTGGTATTTGAAACCGGCCAGTATTTGGCCCAAATGACACTCCCCCTGGCGCTGCTGTGTGTAGGTGCTTCAATCCGTTGGCAAGAATTTCACTCATCATCATTACTGTACCTCGCCATAGCCAGCAAAATTGTGTTGATACCCCTGGTGGTAACTGTTACTGGTTATGCATGTGGTCTTAGAAACGACGAGCTTGGTGTGTTGTATATGATGATGGCTGCACCCACAGCCGCAGCGGCTTATCCTATGGTGCGCAGCATTGGCGGAGATCATCACCTCACGGCGGCTATCATCGCCGGCAGTACTTTATTGTCGATGTTAACCTCAACTGCAGGCCTATTTTTATTACATTATCTGCAATGGGTGTAATAGCCGGAAAAATATTCTCGTCTAACCTTGCAACACTTTGTGAATTAACGGGGCTAATGATTCGGGGATGGTAATGTTTGCGGCCATTACAAAATCGTGAGCATTAGCTGACATTTTATGCCAAGTCTTACGAATGATATCCAGCCATTTTTGTTCGCTATATTCAGGGTGTTTGGCGGCAAATTCCAACATGTAATGCTCAATAAAAACCAGGCCGACTACATCTTCCAGTAGCTGTGTGTCTGGATTGACCTTTATGCCCACTTTCGCTACGGCTTGTTTGGCACGTTCAATGTCGGTTTGACTGAAACCTGCCTGAGCCATCAACTCCGCCACTTTGTCAGCGTGAAAAATATAGAGATCGCTGCGCCACTTGTGATAACCCTCACGGTTCATAGGGTAGTCACTCCGGGGTGACTGCCAGCGCTGAATATGCTGGCCGCGGATCGCCAGCTTAACCACATGATCGGCATCCGGTCGCAAGCGCTCCAACATGTTTGCCATACGATAACCGTACAGCAATTCTTTAGGCCAACTCTTACCTTCGCTTTGCTCAGTGTTTGGGTCCTGACTGTTGGCGTTATCTATCAATGAGACGGCAAGCTCGTATGCCTGTTGAGTCATGTTCTTTCTCCAAATGTGGGACCCGTTCGGTCATCTGATCGAGTGAGTATAATAGCAGGGTGAAATCACCGAGGGACAGCCGCTTTTTAACCGTTAATCGCTTAGGCACAGTAAAAAACAAGAATGGGTGACAAGGGCAAAAAAAAGCCAGATGAATTGCCCATCTGGCTTTGTGCTATATGGAATAACCTGTGGGCGTTTTATTTGGCACTGAGGCCCATATTGTAAAGGGTGAAACCAAAGATATCGGCATATTGTTCTATGGTTTTACTGATGGGCGTACCCGCACCATGACCGGCATTAGTTTCTATGCGAATTAACATGGGATGGGGGCCGCTGTGTTTGGCCTGTAGCTGGGCAGCAAACTTAAAGGAATGGGCGGGTACCACGCGATCATCATGATCCCCAGTGGTAATAAGGGTTGCCGGATAATTAACCCCGCTACGTACATTCTGCACGGGCGAATAAGCTAACAGATATTCAAACATCTCCTTGCTGTCATTCGCCGTACCATAGTCATAGGCCCAGCCCGCACCTGCGGTAAAGGTATGGTAACGCAGCATGTCCAGTACCCCAACAGCAGGCAAGGCAACCTTAAATAATTCAGGTCGTTGCAGCATCACCGCAGCCACTAATAAACCGCCATTGGAACCACCGCGTATAGCCAAATAATCGGGGCGTGTGTAATTTTTGGCGATCAAATACTCAGCCGCAGCAATAAAGTCATCAAATACGTTTTGCTTGTGTAACTTGGTACCGGCATTGTGCCAGGCTTTGCCGTATTCACCCCCACCGCGTAGGTTAGGTACGGCGTAAACGCCTCCTTGTTCCAGCCAGGCAGCATTGGTGCTGCTAAAGCTAGGCTGTAAACTGATATTAAAACCGCCGTAGCCGTAGAGCATGGTAGGGTTATTGCCGTCTAGTTTAAGGCCTTTTTTGTGGGTGATGATCATCGGCACCTCAGTGCCATCTTTGGAGGTATAAAACACCTGTTTGGAGTCATATAAATCGCTATCAAATGGCGCTTCAGATTTACGATATAGAGACGAATCTCCACTTTTCACTGTCAGTTTAAATATGG
>JBKEFM010000178.1:0-8605 GCA_046709505.1 Paraglaciecola sp.
CCATAATCATACCTAAGCCGAGGGTAAATAGCAGTAATATGGCTCTAGGCATTGAAAAATATCAAAAAATAAAACTCACACTATCAGTTTGGATACTTTGTAATGTGAAAAGTATAAACAGTGCGACGACCGAACTATATAGATATAATTTGCTTTTTTTTCATCTTAACCTCGGGGTGTGATGCCTTACCACAGAATTATGGCTTGCATCATCATTAAGCATCATGTGTGAATTTTGGTTTGCTTAATCATAGACAAAACGGCCAACCAGCAGTGCAATTTTGGTGCACCAAACTAAACATCCATAGCCTCTGCTGGGGATTGATCAGTCTTTAATTTACATGCCTATGCATTTGGCTCAGCCCCGCCTAGTGGCAGTCTGTGTTATTGGATAACCACATAGAGCACTGAGTTAATAATTTTTAAAATAGGATGATTTTAGATGTGCTTACTCTGTGAGCTTTGTGACCTCGGTGGTAAATTATTTGTTTTGTCACACCATAGCCATAGACTGTATATCCAGCCCTGAATAATCTGCTAGGCATGTTAATTTATCTAAAGCTCGGTAGAGGCGCATTTTAGTTGCGCTTAGCGTTACATTCAGTTGCTGGTCTATGTCTGCAAACGTACTTTCTAACACCGCTCTCATCGCGACTACACCCGCCCCCCTTGAAGCCGCAGCGTTGTTGCCTGCTATCACTCCACTCAATCACTTACTCTAAAGCTAATTATGTTTAATGATGAAAAAAATTATGCCACCAAACATGAAAGACCTCGACGGTCTTGACATAATCACAGACGTAGCATCTATCCTGACAAGTGGTTTACGGGTTGAGTATGAAACATGCAACAAACCCAAGCATGTCAATACCCTGTGCGAAAAAGAACAGGATTATGTCACCCGCGCAATATTGATGATGTTATTCAATGATACGGAAATGGGTCATGCTTGCTTGACGGAACAGCAACTTGGTTTGATCAAGTTTATTTGCCCAGCCAATTATTTACCGTCACAAATGTAAAGGTGCAGCTTGGCCCTTGCCGAGACAGTAGGGGCCTACGTTGCTGTATCAGTTGAAAAATTGTAAAATAACGTATGCTCGGTCCCGGAAACAGGATTAAGGTAAATGACGACCAACTGCCATTGCATTTTTTTTTCACTGCACGCCCCCAGGAAAAATAACAGTTCATTGGTAGACACCTCTCCATCGCTATGGCTATTTTGTGGCATTAATGCGGTTTTCCCCATATACATATTTATCCCTTGTACCCAGCCCTTTTGAAGACGATAGGCAGCAGGAAAAACCAGTTTAACCCGCAGTTCTTCTTCTACCTCCACCTGCTGCAGCATTTGAGCGACAAATTTTTGTTGTTCAACCACCAAAACGCATTCGTCAGCGCCCGCTAATTGACACTGCACGCCAGAATTTATAGTTGGCTCAGTACGATTAATAAAATAGGCAGAAAACAATAAAGCTGCTATGGCGAATAAGGGTAAATAACGCACAATAAAGAGACGATTCAAGGTTTTATAATTAAATAAGCTGATTTATATCAAGTTTGCCTCATACAAACACTAGTGACAAGCTTGTTTGGCGCTATCTTTTTGCAAACGAAATGACTATCATAGGCGGGTTCTTTTTAGTGTATTTCAGCTTATTTTTCAGTCAGTAAGATCTTTTAAGCAGTGAAATACATACTCATCTAGGTTAACACCGGATACACACACCATCCTTATTGAAGTGGAAGAATCATTAAATGAGTGAAGCGATTCAAGTACACCCTGAGTATAATTATAAAGTTATACGTCAGTTTGCAGTTATGACAGTTATCTGGGGGATCATAGGCATGTCAATTGGCGTGCTTTTAGCTGCCCAGCTGTATTGGCCAGCATTAAATTTTGATACACCCTGGTTAACTTTTTCGCGATTAAGACCATTGCACACCAATTCGGTGATTTTTGCCTTTGGTGGCTGTGCCTTAATGGCCACTTCATTTTATGTGGTGCAGCGTACTTCTCAAGTCAGATTATTCAGCGATAAACTGGCGGCATTCACCTTTTGGGGCTGGCAGGCGGTAATCATTTCGGCCGTTATCACTCTACCTATGGGGCTGACATCGTCTAAAGAATATGCAGAATTAGAGTGGCCGATTGACATCTTGATAACGTTAGTTTGGGTATCCTATATCATCAACTTTTTTGGTACGATGATAATCCGCAAGGTGTCACATATCTATGTGGCTAACTGGTTCTTTGCCGCGTTTATGCTCACGGTAGCGGTATTACATATTGGCAACAGTATGGTGGTGCCTATTTCCCTGACCAAGTCTTATTCCATCTACGCCGGGGCCGTGGATGCCATGATGCAGTGGTGGTACGGTCACAATGCCGTTGGCTTTTTCTTAACGGCGGGTTTCCTGGGGATGATGTATTATTTTGTGCCCAAACAAGCAGGTCGACCGGTTTATTCTTATCGCTTATCTGTCGTGCATTTCTGGGCCCTGATTTCATTGTATATTTGGGCGGGTCCTCACCATCTTCACTACACCGCTTTACCTGATTGGACTCAATCGGTAGGTATGGTGATGTCGATCATACTCTTTGTTCCCTCTTGGGGCGGGATGATCAACGGCATCATGACGCTATCCGGAGCCTGGCATAAACTTCGCACTGACCCTATTTTGCGCTTTTTGGTGGTATCACTTTCCTTCTACGGTATGTCCACCTTTGAAGGACCCATGATGGCAATCAAAACCGTTAATGCATTGTCCCATTACACAGATTGGACCATAGGTCATGTGCATTCAGGCGCATTAGGCTGGGTTGCCATGGTGTCAATTGGTGCTATTTATCACTTAATCCCGGTATTATTTGATAAACCGAAAATGCACAGTATTTACCTGATCAATTTACATTTTTGGTTAGCAACAATCGGGGTTGTACTGTATATCGTTGCCATGTGGATGTCAGGCGTATTACAAGGTCTGATGTGGAGAGCCATCAACACAGACGGCACCTTGACTTACAGCTTTGTGGAAGCACTTGAAGCATCAAAACCCTTCTATTTGTTACGCTTTATTGGTGGTCTGTTTGTGGTCAGTGGAATGTTAATCATGGCATACAACTGTTACAAAACTATTCGTTCCAAACCTGAAGAAGTTGTTTCTGACTCAGATACCCAAGTGCAACCTGCATAGGAGTAATATAGATGAAAAATGCACATGAGTTAATTGAAAAAAATGTTGGTTTGCTGACTATATTAATCCTGGTGGCCATCAGTTTTGGTGCCATGGTTGAGATCACCCCACTGATGTATCAACAACAGACTATGAAACCCGTAGACGGATTAAAGCCCTACACCGCTTTGCAAATGGAAGGTCGGGATATTTATATTCGTGAAGGTTGTGTCGGTTGCCATAGTCAGATGATCCGCCCATTTCGTTCGGAAACAGAACGCTACGGTCACTATTCCGTGGCAGGCGAGTCCGTGTGGGAGCATCCATTTTTATGGGGTTCCAAACGTACTGGCCCTGATTTAGCCCGAGTGGGCGGTCGCTATAGCGACGAGTGGCATAAAGTACACTTGAACAACCCCAGAGATGTGGTGCCCGAGTCGAACATGCCTGGTTTCCCATGGCTATTTGAAAATAAACTGAACGGCGAGTTAACTGCTAAAAAACTCAGCGTATTTAGAGACTTCGGTGTCCCCTATACAGATGAAGATATAGCTGGCGCTAAGGCTGCAGTTGAAGGCAAGGCTGAGATAGAAGCCCTGGTCGCCTATCTTCAAGTTCTTGGCACGGCGTTGAATTAATATGAATTATGCGATCACTGGCACTATTTTCACATTATTTGTATTTGTTTCTTTTATAGGCATTGTTATGTGGGCTTACAGTAAAAAATCAAAAGCGGGCTTCGATGAAGCCGCGAATTTAATTTTTGCTGATGAACCTAAAAAAGAACAGCGGGAGACAGACATAAATGAGTAGCTTTTGGAGTATCTGGATAACAGTCATTACACTGGGATCTATTATTGGCTGTTTTTTACTTTTGCGCTGGTGCTTAAGTAATAAAACAGGGGTGGCTGAAGGTGACGATATGCATCATGAATTTGATGGCATTATTGAAATAAACAATCAGTTGCCTCGTTGGTGGACCATATTGTTTTATGTCTGTATTGTCTGGGGTTTCCTGTATTTTTTGTTATACCCGGGATTAGGGAATTTCGAAGGTCTGCTAGGCTGGAAGAGTTCAAACCAAGGCATACTGTCACTAGCTGAATCAGAAGCGGCCCGTAAGGCTGCAAAAGAAAATGGCGACATAGTTCAGTACGATCGTGAGCTTGACTTTGCGCAGGAGCGGTTTGCGCCAATTTTTGCCGAATATGCCAAGCAGCCCATCGAAAAAATCATACAGAATCCACAAGCACTTAAAGTGGGTCAGCGCCTGTTTAGCCAAAACTGTTCACAATGTCATGGTTCCGATGCCCGTGGGCAAAGAGGCTTCCCTAATCTGACTGATAAAGATTGGTTATATGGCGGAACACCGGCCAAAATAACTGAAACCTTGATGTTGGGCCGTCAGGCTATGATGCCTGCCTGGCTGGATTCATTTGGCGAAAAAGGTATAGAGGAAGTGGTCGCCTACACATTAAGTCTCAGTGGCAGAAAGGTTGAACAGCCATTAGCCGAAAAAGGTAAAGTCCGGTTTGCCGTCTGTGCAGCCTGTCATGGCCCGAACGGTAAAGGCAATCAAGCACTGGGTGCGCCTAATCTGACGGATAATATCTGGTTATACGGTGGCAGTCATCGTGCTGTGACGGAAACACTGAACTATGGCAGGAATGGGGTGATGCCTTCCTTTAAGAAAACGTTAGGCCCACAAAAGATCCATCTGGTTGCCGCATACGTTTACAGTTTATCTCAGGATAAATAGCACAATTTCTGCTTAAATAAGCCTCGCGTCGTCGAGGCTTTTTTTATCTAATATTGTGACAAAACCCCGTGATCAAAGCGAAGCGATGTCGCGGGGTAATTCACTAATAAACTTTCTTATAATTTAAGGTGTGTATGTCCCCTACTTCTGATCCTTATGCCACCGATACTAAAAAATGGTATCAACAGTTCTGGCCGTGGTTTTTAATTGCTTTTCCGCTGTGTTCGATGATCCTGAGTTTAAATATGCTGCGTTTTGCCTTTACGGGTGATGACAGCATGGTCGTAGATGATTATTACAAACAAGGAAGAGCAATCAATTTAAGTCTGGGTAAAATTAAAAAGGCTAAAGCATTAAACATTAAAAGCTTATTAACCATATCGGGTGACCAGGTAACATTGACCTTCCCCCAAGGCCAGCCTCAGGATGGCTCGGCACTAAAATTATCTTTTTACCATGTCACTCAGCAATACAAAGATCAAGCCTACGATCTTATTAAAGATGCATCGGGCGTATATCGCGCGACCGCTGCCAGAGACTTAAGCGGAAAGTGGCGAGTGATACTTCAGCCCCATGATGGCGAATGGAAAATACAACAGACCCTGTCCTTACCCCAGGTGCGGGCAATATCTTTTAACCCCTGATGACACAAGGGAAGGCAACCTGCTATCACTGTGATTTACCGGCAGTTGATGGTGATAAATTTGATACTGAGGTACTGGGAGCCAAACGCACTATGTGCTGCCCTGGCTGTCAAGCTGTAGCTGAGGCCATAGTTGCCAACGGTCTGGATGACTATTATCGCTTTCGCACTGAATCAGGCCACACAATTCAAACTAATTTGGCGGACACCCTACAACAATTGTCATTGTATGATGAGCCGGGTATTCAACATGATTTTGTGATCAAGCAGGGGCAAGACAACCAGATCCAACTGACTATCGAGGGCATAACCTGCGGAGCTTGTGGTTGGCTAATCGAAAAACAACTCGGCAAACTACCGGGTATTAAACAAGTTGCCATAAATGTGACGTCCAATCGCGCCCTGATCACCTGGTCTGGCGAATCCTTATCCCTAAGCCAAATAATGGCAACCATAGAACGTATTGGTTATCACCCCAGTCCTTTTCAGGCAGATCAACAAGAAGCCATATTTAAACGCACCCACCAGGCGCTGTTAAAACGTCTGGGGCTGGCCGGTTTGATGACCATGCAAGTAATGATGTTAGCGGTGGCTGGCTATTTTGATTTATTCGCTGACATGAATCCTCAAACTCTTTCCTTTTTTAATTGGGTCAGTTTATTTTTGACCACCCCTGTAGTTTTTTATGCTGGCGCTGGCTTTTATCAAAGTGCCTTCAAAGCCCTGAAAGCCAAAACCGTCAATATGGATGTACCCGTTGCCATCGCAGTGCTAGGGACTTACTTGTCTGGGCTTTGGGCCACCTATTCTGGGCAGGGAGAAGTGTATTTTGAGTCGGTGTGCATGTTTATTTTTTTACTGTTGATCAGTCGCTTTATTGAGCATCAGGCAAGGCACAAAGCAGCCCAGATTTCCGCTAACATGTTGCAGTATATTCCCCTGACCGCCAATGTGCTTATCGATGATGTAATGCACAGCGTACTGGCTAAAAACTTACAGGTTGGGCAAAACGTACTGGTCAAGGCGGGTCAGAGTATTCCCATTGACGGAGAAGTCATTGCCGGTCACGGACAAGTGGATGAGTCTTTATTAACGGGTGAGTTTTATCCTGTGGTAAAAACCCCCGGGGATAAAGTATATGGTGGCACCCTAAACACAGCTGGGATTTTAACTATTGCTGTAAGATCTGAATTTAAACATGCCCTGGTTAACCAAATTGCACGTTTGCAAGAGATGGCCATGGCTAACAAACCCAAACTTGCCACTCTGGCGGATAAAGTTTCCCGCTACTTCGTATCTGCTGTTTTAGTGCTGTCTCTTGGCAGTTATATCATCTGGTCGTTGCTAGGGAACGATCAGGCATTTTGGATTGCTATTTCGGTGTTAATTGCTACCTGCCCTTGTGCTCTTGGGTTGGCCACGCCTTCCGCTTTGTCATTCGCCATGGCCAATTTGAATAAACAAGGCGTGTTACTAACACGGGCTGATGTACTGGAACAACTCAGTGACATTGACACTATCATGCTGGATAAGACGGGGACCCTGACCCAAGGCAAGATTGCTATCACAGCCGTTCACACGCTACCGGGTCACAATGCCGATACCCTGATGCAATACGCAGCCAGTATCGAACAATATTCAGAACACCCTATTGCCCGGGCCTTTGCTCAACCTAAAGTCACCCAGGAAGTGGTCAATTTTAGCAGCACCTTAGGGTTGGGCGTTACCGGGGAAATCCAGGGAGTCATGATAAAACTAGGTTCACAGCGCTTTATGACCCAACCTATCCCAGATGAAATTCGCCATTGCAGTGTTTTTATTCAGGCAGACAATCAGCTTCTGGGGGGATTTGTTTTAACAGACAAGTTGCGGGACGATTGTCTGGCTATGCTAACTGAACTTCGCGACAGAACATTAGTATTACTCAGCGGCGACAATTCACACAATGTTAGCCAGGTAGCTGAGCAACTGGCTATCTCCCAGTGGTATGCACACCAGGCACCAGCAGAGAAGTTACACAAAATCCAGCAAGCCCAGCAACAAGGCCACACCGTGATGATGTTTGGAGATGGCATAAATGATGGTCCGGTGCTAGCCCAGGCGGATATTGCCGTTACCCTGGGAGCGGGTTCAGATCTGGCAAAATCCTCTGCAGACATCATTTTACTGCAAAATTCATTACAAAAATTACCCTTCTTATTTAATTTGGCCAAACGCTGCAAGGGAAAAATACGGCAAAATATATTATGGGCGCTGGGTTATAATATGTTAATTTTACCTTTGGCAATCAGTGGCTCCCTTGCGCCCTGGATGGCAGTGATCGGCATGTCATTAAGCTCAATCATTGTCGTAGTCAATTCTGTCAGATTACTCAAATAATCCCCTGGACACTTACACTATGGAAATAATTTACATATTAATCCCCATCGCCATTTTATTGGTTTGTGTGGCTATCATCGTTTTTTTCTGGGCGGTGAAATCTAATCAATTCGAAGATTTGGAGCGCCATGGCTCCAGTATTTTGTTTGACGATGATATCAAGCCAAAATCCCCTGCCCCTGCAACAAAATCAGCCACAGATAACAACCATGACTGACTTAAGCTTGATTTCGGCGTTACTTATTGGTTTGGCTGGCAGTGTTCATTGTGTCGGTATGTGTGGGGGCATAGTCAGCGCATTCAGTTTTGCCATTCCCAAAGGCAGTGCGCAATGGCCCTATATAGTGGCTTACAACGTAGGACGCATAGGTAGTTATACCCTACTTGGCGGGCTAACAGGCTATATGGGCAGCTTGGTGACCAGTAATTTGGCCGGTGGACTGATAGCCCTGCAACTCCTAAGTGGTATATTTTTATTGTTGATGGCCTGTTACATAGGCAATTGGTGGAGAGGCTTGAGTTATCTGGAGCGGGCCGGTGCTATACTGTGGCGTAAAATCCGTCCATGGTCTAAGGCTCTATTACCCTTTAAACACCCCCTTTATGCCCTGCCATATGGCGTGATATGGGGCTGGCTACCTTGTGGC
>JBKEFM010000179.1:0-8555 GCA_046709505.1 Paraglaciecola sp.
AATAATTTTAAGATCAATGCCCTCGCTTTAGGTATAGCGAGTGCGCTCACCCTACCTTCTATCGCTTTGGCACAAAAAGCAGAAGCCCCAGCCAATAAAAATGAAAAAGATTATTTCGAACAAATTATCGTCACAGGTACGGCCAGCGGTACCCCAGTGAGAAAAGTCGATGCCAGTTTTGCGTCAAGCTCCTTAAGTGCCGATGATATAAAAAAGCTGGCACCTAAAAGCACTGCTGATTTGTTTAAGGCGATCCCCGGTGTGTGGGCTGAAAGTTCTGGTGGAGTAGCGGGAGCCAACGTCTTTGTGCGGGGTTTCCCTGGTGGTGGCGATGCCCCCTACTTAACCGTGCAATTGCAAGGGGTGGCGGTATTTCAGCCGCCTACACTGTCATTTTTGGAAAACTCCAGCATGTTTCGTATTGATGACACTATTGAGTTTATGGATGGTTTACGCGGCGGACCAAACTCAGTGGTATCTAATGGGCAACCGGGGCTAACCACCAACTTCTTGCTCAAAGAAGGCAGCGAAAACACTGAAGGCTCAATCAAATATTCAACCTCAGATTACAATTTACAGCGTATAGATGCCGTGTTGAGCGGTAGTCTGGCAGATGATTTATATTTTATGGTCGGCGGTTATGCCCAGCAAAGTCCGGGTATACGAGACGCAGGATTCACCTCGGAAAAAGGCCAACAGTTTACCGTTAACATTACCAAGGTGCTGGATAACGGCAAGATAAACCTATTTACCCGGGTAACCGATGATCACGGTGCCTGGTATTTGCCCACGCCATTAGTCTCAGGGGTCGACAATAGCTACACCCAGTTAGGTACCTTGAATCGTCAAGCAAGCATACAGTATGGGCCTGACGGAAGGTCTGAACAGGTAGATATAGGTGAAGGGCGTGGTTGGGATGGCTCTATTTCCGGCGGCAGCATTAATTTGGAATTTGCCAATGGCTGGAGTTTTGTAGATCGTTTTTCTTACACCTCTGGTGATGCCGATACCCTGGGCCTGGTGCCAGAAGGTGATCCGGCATTGTTATCAACTGTAGCCGACAATGGTAGCTCTGCTACTGGTGCCGTCACTGGTGATACCTATGAGGGCAATATGCTGGTACAGCAGATGGGTCGCTGGGTTGTGCGTAAACAAATTGAGTCTTTTACTAATGACCTGGCCTTCACTAAAACCACCGATAGCTACAAAGCGTCAGTGGGTTTGTATCGTTCAAACTTCTCTTCCAACGACTGGTGGTCTATTGGCAACCAGGCTTACCATGTGGTTAAAGCCGGTGGCGAAATGTTAACCGGAATTGATTGTAATGATAATCAGGACAGCTGTTCGTGGAGTTATGATATCAACGCAACAGGCGATGGCACCACGACTGCCTTGTATACGGCTGTTGATTACAAGTTTACCGATGAGCTTAGTGGTGATATAGGTCTGCGCCGGGAAAATCACGAAATTGAATATACAGTGGATGAAGGTCTTGATGGCGTCATCACCAAAGCGGTGCAATATGATGAATCGGACACCGCATGGACAGCTGGGGTTAACTGGCAGTTTGAGCCTAATATGGGGGTTTTTGCCCGAGCCAGTGAGGGCAGTAAAATGCCTTATTTTGACGACTTCCGAGACAATTTTGGCGCCTATCAAGGGGGTGAAAATTTAATTGCCGAGGTGACTCAATATGAGCTGGGTTATAAATTGGCCCAGGCTAACTATAACTTCTATGCCACCGGTTTTTTCAATGAAGTCAAGGGTGACACCTTTGTACGTAAACCCGGTGATCCAGCGGAGATCCTGACCAATGAGGCCTATGGGGTTGAAATGGACGGGGCTTATTTTAACGACAGCGGCTTTTCAATCAACCTTAACGCCACAGTGCAAGAAACAGAAATTACCAAAAGTGCCAGCAATCAGGGCAACCAGGCCCAGCGCCAACCAGGCTGGCAATTGCGCGTCACCCCAAGCTATGACTTTGAAATGGGTGATTACTTCGCCAATGTCTACGGCACCCTATCAGCAGTGGACGACCGTTATGGTAATAACGAGAATACCGTCGTATTAGAGGGTTATGAAAAGATGGATATAGGTTTGGTTTTGCTTAATGACGACGGGCTGAAATTGGAAGTGGCAGTACAAAACCTGACTGATGTGGATGCTTTGACAGAAGGGGATCCGCGCAGTTTAACCGCCGCCAATGGCCGCTACATTATGCCCCGTACTGCCACCTTTAGCGTAAGTTACGAGTTTTTCTAAACCAAGATAGTTTGTGTAAGTAATCAAAAACCCGATGAGTGTGTTCATCGGTTTTTTTGTCTGCTGCAAATATAACCGCTATCAGCCGCTGGGTGATTATTAGCCCCGAGTTTCAATGATTTTGAGCCAATCAGGGCAGACGTTAAGCTGAGCCAAGGTCAATTTGATACACACCAACAGGGGCACTGCCAGCAGTACACCTACACCACCCCATAACCATCCCAGGATTAACAACCACAACATCACCACCAAGGGGTTAAGCTGCATATGATGGCCAAGTACGGTAGGGGTGATAAATTGTGATTCGATCAGGTTGAGTACCAGGTAAGCTAAGGGCGGTAATAACGCTGAAACTTCAATGCCATACTCCACCAAACCGGCCATACTTAGTATGACTACCCCTATCATAGAGCCTACGTAAGGGATGAAATTTAGCAGACCAGCCAGTACTCCCCACAACAGGGCGTCTTCCATACCCATCAAATGCAGGGTCAAAGCGGTGGCCGCCCCCAGCGCTGAATTGATAATGCTCACGGTGACAATATAACGGGACAGTTCTTTTTGAATGGTATTGACCAATTCGATCACCCTTTTCTTATCTTTTACTTTAGGCACTCCGTTGACGAAGGCAGAGAATAGGGAGGGGCCAAAAATTAATAGAAACAAGATCAGAATAATGCCGGTCATAAGCTGCGCCAAGGCTAAGGGGGTCGCTTCTAAAGCTGAGATCAGGATCTCTATGCCACCTTGTTTAATCCTCTCGGTTACAACATTTTGCTGCTCAGGTTTCTGGGCTACTGGCTCCTGGGGTTCGTCATCTTTAAAAAAATCAAAAAAGCTGAAAGTGGATTTTTCTTCCCTCTCTTTTCTTTTGGCAACCGCTTCTTCCCCTTCTATGGCATCACTGATGGAATCTATTTGTTGGGTAAGATGCTCTGATAACTTGGGCAGCATTTGCGCCCATTTCTGTGCAGGCTGGGCCAGCTCAACGGCCACAAAAGTAAAAGGGGTTAATAGCGCCGTTAGCAGCAGCAGGGCCGATATCCCCCGGGGTATATGCACCCGTTTGAACAAGGCCACCAGTGGACTTAACAGCAGGGCAATGAGTGAAGTAACAACTAAGGGTACTAATAACGTTTGGGCAAAATACAGGGTATAAAGCGCCGCAAACGCCAATAGCCAGCGTAAAGTGCCGGCGTTGTCCATTTTTACGTTATGAGGATGATCCTGCTCTTCGTGTACCTTGGCATCTGACATATCGCTCATCTATCTGTTATTTCCCTGCTTGTTTAATTGCGTATGGTGAAGACGTTATTACACCATTGAATAACGATTTAAGGCAATATACATTGCCGGGTAATTAACGTGCAGGGGGGATAACAGAATGGATTTAAACAGCAGTTCAAGGCTCAATAATAGCCGTCAGACATGTACCACTAGCTAACGCAAAAAGCATCACTACCTGCTGTGATACTGTTTGATGATAAGACCCGATTAACGTTTTTGATTAGCGTTATGGATAAATAAATACATATAATAAGCCGCCATTACCACCATAATTCCTATCCCCAGTAACGAACCCCAGGCTACCGGATCGTGTAAAATTAGTTCTAACATAAGTAAACTTCCTATCAAGAAGGGTTAATATGTCGCGACTATACTGGCATGTTGTGTTGGTTAACTGATCCAGGTCAATGAGTTGTGGTATAAACATTTGCATAACTGTATTTGAGCTACTACCTAATGCGCGATAAGCATTTGAGCAAATGGGTACGCTGAACTTGGTTCAGTCACTATACCCCGCCCAATAAAAAAGCCCGGGGATTGCGCCCCGGGCTTTTAGTGTCGTGTTAACGGCTCATTGATGATCGAATTCAACTTTCAATAACTCCACCGAATCACTAAAGGTAAGGGTTTGTAAATCGCCCTTGCCTTCTATATTGATGGTATTGATTTGGCTGGGCCACAAGTCACGCAGCGCATTATGCCTGATCACTAAATTGTCGAGTTTAGCGGGTTGCCCTGTTTCCAGGTAGACCCAAAAAAACTGTCCGTCAATCTCGTAACCTGCCGATTGTAGCGTTATGGCATCGCCATTTTGTGTGGCCATACTAAAACGCTGGGCAACATAGTCGCTAAACTCTTGTTGAGTGTCACTTGAGGCTATAATGTCAGCATTTTTACCAAAGATATGCCTTACTGCGTGCTCCGCATCATGCACGTTAAAGCGGTGCATGACTTCGATATTTTCCGTGCGCGGATTAAACAATATAGTACTGATGGCGGTTTTTTGCTGGTGGGCAAAAGCCGGCACTACTGCCATAAAAAGCAGTAGTGAGGCTAATACCTGCAAGAGTTTACGCGTCTTCATCAGTCGTCGTTTTTATCTTCGTCTTCGTCTTCATCATCGCTTTTAAGCTCTGTTTTTATATCTTGCATGATATCGCGAGATACTTTTTTGGTGCTTTTTTTGCGTTTATAAGCTTCGATACGTGACGGGATGATTTTGCGCGGGTAGTTGTTGTTGCTCACATCCACATCGGCAGTTTCCCAACGTGGATCGACAGTAACACTGACTAATTCTTTATCTGTGTCGGTGATGATTAATTTATTGACCGCCTTGGGTGTACGACGCCAAATTTCTGCAGGAATATACTGCTGTTCTTTGCTGCCATCGGCAAAGGTAAGCTCAAGCAGAATAGGCATAACTAATCCACCCTTATTTGAGAACTCCAGTACGTAGTAGTTTTTGTCTTCTTTTACTGCCCGTTCAAAAGTTGCACGTTCCCAGGGTTTGAGTTCCTTGAGGAATTTTTGGTATTTGTTACGCTCCTTGTTGGTTACCGTGAAACGATCATTTTCATCATAAAAGTCCGTTACGCCCGGGAAGCGTTCAACCCATAACTGCTTGCCTTCGGCCTTATTACGCTCATCGGTTAAGGACATAGGTTTGTCTAGCTCTACCTGACGCTGGCGGTCAAAATCGATATCTGGATCCTTGGTATCCATACGTAACTTAGAAATTTTATCTAATGAGATATCTACATGATCTGTGCTGTAGAACCAGCCGCGCCAGAACCAGTCTAAATCTACACCACTGGCTTCTTCCATCGTGCGGAAAAAATCAGAAGGCGTGGGGCGTTTAAACATCCAGCGCTGGGCATATTCTTTAAAGGCGAAGTCGAATAATTCACGACCTAATATGGTTTCGCGCAATATATTGAGCGCTACAGCCGGTTTGGTATAAGCATTCGGGCCTAAGTGCAAAACACTGTCAGATTGGGTCATTATCGGCACTTGGGATTGGGATTTCATATAACCGATGACATCACGGGGTTCAACTCCCCAGGGAATAGTAGGGTCCCATTCCCGTCCGGCAACACCGTCGAGAAAACTATTTAAGCCTTCATCCATCCACGACCATTGACGTTCATCGGAGTTAACGATCATAGGGAAATAGTTGTGGCCCACTTCGTGAATAACCACGCCGATAAGGAAACGTTTTTCTGCCTGGGAGTAAGTACGACTGCCATCGTCCTGCAATTCGGTACGGGGGCCGTTGAAGGAAATCATCGGGTATTCCATTCCGCCAACCGGGCCATTAACTGATTGAGCAGTGGGGTATGGGTAAGCGAACGCGAAGCGCGAATATACGTCTAATGTTTGAATAACAGCTTCAGTAGAATATTTCTGCCATAATTCGCCCCCTTCTTTAGGATAAAAAGACATGGCCATCACCAAGTCCTGGTCTGCATCTTTTTGTTTATGACCTTTGGCATCCCACATAAACTTCCGTGATGAAGCCCAGGCAAAATCGCGCACGTTCTTGGCACTGAATTTCCAGGTTTTTTCCTTAGTTGTGCCGGCCTCTTCGTTTTCCAGGGCTTCTTCAGCGGTGACAATAAACACAGGATGTTCTGCATTTTCTGCCTCTTCAAGGCGCTGACGCTGGGTGGAGGTAAGAACCTGGCGGGGGTTTTGTAACACACCGGTAGAGCTGACAATGTGATCCCCTGGAACCGTCATTTGCACATCATAGTCGCCAAATTCCAGGGTGAATTCACCCCGTCCGATAAATTCTTTATTGGTCCATGCCTCATAGTCTGTATAGGCATGTAAGCGGGGAAACCACTGGGCCAGCAAGAATATATCATTGCCACCTTCACGTTTGTCATCAGGAAAGTGTTCGTAGCCGGAACGGGCAGATACGGCATCTTCTTCTACAATGTTGTACCCATACTCAATTGAAAAATTGACACTTTCACCCGAGCGTAAAGGCTGGGCCAAATCGATACGCATATTGGTGCCTACGATCACATGGTGTAACTTTTGACCTGATGCATCACGTATTTCACCAATTTGATAACCTAACTCATGGTCTGCCACATATTGTTGGCGACGTAAGGCATCCAGGCTCAGTTGGGCCGGTTTGTCACCTGAGGCTGATTTAGTCGCAGGGCCGCGTGCACCTATGCCACCAAAGCTGCTGCTCATGGCGGATAGAGAGTCGCTTCTGAATTTATTTTGGTCTAGTTGTAACCATAAATATTTAAGGGTATCGGGCGAATTATTTTTATAGTTAATCGTCTCGCTGGCTTCAAGGCGATGTTTTTCTTCGTCCAGATGGGCCTTGATTTGGTAATTAACTTGTTGTTGCCAATATTGGTGCCCTGGTTGCCCTGCGGCATTACGGTATACATTTGGCGTGGGTAATGATTCATTTAATTGACGAAATTTATCTTCATAATCGCCCTTGGTCTGATTAATAGCTCCCTGCGCTGCAGCCAAAGTGGCTATCGACAATAAGCTGGTCGCAATGATTCTTTTTAGCATGGTTATCCCTGATATAGTTTTTCAGACTGCCTGGATTTTTAATATTTTCTTAATAAAGCCCCTCATGGTATTACAAATCGCCATAAATATCTCTGATAGGCAGTGATTAGGGGCCAGCAGTTTGGTAAGAAAATTGTACACAAAGATAAAAAATCACTTTTCAGCTTGTCAATCGTCATAATCATTAAGGTTTTTTGCCATAGTTTATAAATTTAACCGCTTGTCTCTTATGGAATTTGTCGTAATCTACAAGCTAAATCAGAAAGTAGGATCCTATATGACGCACTTGGCGTGGCAAAGAGCAGTAATTAAAGTGGGCAGTGCCTTAATTGCTCCGGATGGTAAACATTGCAGCAGCCAATACCTGTTACCTATTGCACGTTTTATTAGTGCCAGTCGAGCGGCAGGTAAAGAGATCATCTTAGTCTCTTCTGGCAGTGTGGCTGCCGGGCGCAATAAAATTGCTCACAAACATCAGCCTTCTATTGCAGAAAAACAGGCTATGGCGGCCATAGGGCAAACAAAAATGATGGCTAATTGGGCCAGTTTGTTCGACTTTGATTGCGCGCAAATTTTGTTGACCGCTGACGATTTACACAATCGCACCCGATACGTGAACATTAAAAATACCCTAAGGGAATTGTTGAAGAATCACGCCTTGCCCATAGTTAATGAAAACGACACTGTAGTTATCAACGAATTAAAGGTAGGGGATAACGACAATTTGGCAGCCTATACGGCTATGGTGGCGCAGGCGGACATCTTGATCATTTGCTCGGATATTGATGGTTTGTATGATGCCGACCCCAGGGTTAACCCTCAGGCCAACTTCATTGAACTTGTGAGCGAAATTACACCGCAGATCCATGCCTTAGCCTCAGGGGCCGGCAGTCAGGCGGGCACAGGTGGAATGCGTACCAAAATACAGGCTGCGGAAAAGTGTGCTAAATGCGGTATCCATACACTGATTGTAAATGGGCGTAACAGTGAGGTATTTGCCAATCTGCTTAAGGGGGAAACCCAGGGAACCTTGTTTACGCCCGGTAAAAGCAAAGGGAATGCCCGCTCCCGGTGGCTCAAGCACACCCTGAAATCCAAGGGTATGCTTATTATTGATCAAGGAGCCCAGCAGGCTTTGATTAACAAGGGCGCCTCTTTACTACCATCGGGTATAGTGTCAGTAGAAGGTACTTTTCAGCCCGGCGAAGCCGTGGATATAGTGCATGATGATGAGATAATCGCTAAAGGCTTAGTGCTGTATAGCGCTAAAGATCTTATTCAGATAAAGGGTCTACACAGTGATAGAATTGAAATAAAATTGGGTTATTCATTTGGTGAAGCGGTTATTCATAGGGATGATCTGGTACTAATATAAGATTTTATCCAGTGACTGCACGTCATCCTCACAGATTAAACAGGAGCAAAATATGAAATTTTCAATAACACAGGCAGCTAAA
>JBKEFM010000180.1:0-8409 GCA_046709505.1 Paraglaciecola sp.
TGCCAACAATGAGACGGTCAAACCCATTTACACCTTACCTTGGAACATGTCACTGCAAAGCATTCAGACTAAGCCAAAATCACCATATAGATTGGGTCATATGCTTAGCAATGGTGGCGATTTTGAAACACACAAATTGTATCTAAGCCCTGAACGAGGATGGCAAGTAACGGGCAATGGTTACAGTGTTGTTGAGTCTGGGTCTGAGTCTGATTCAAATAAAGTCATAAAGCTTGATATGCAAAACTCTAATACAACCTTCGGCATGAAGGCTTTTAGTCGAGTATTTCAACCAGGATCACTCAACAGTTTCACCTTAGATCTAAGGGCGCCTACTGGGACAACAATCAACTTATATTGGCAAGGTCGCAAAAAGACGCAAGGGTTTGAATATGCGTTAGTCAATGCAGAAAAGCATTTGATTCAGAGCTTTAAGCTTAACGAAGATCGTTGGACGACGATCAGCTCAGATTTTCATTCTCCGCGAGTTGGCTATAAGAGCATAAGAGTTTTCGCTGAAATTACCGCCTCAAATCAACATGTATTGATAGACAACGCTCATCTAATTGAATGGAGCAGTGCTTATACTCGAGAATTACTCCCCCCCTATATGGACATCCGAGCCCGGCAAGCCAGCTTTATTGGATTTCCTGAACCTTATACTGGCAAAATTCAATTTAGCCTAACTAATTAGAGGCTGTTTGCTGTTTTATACAAAAAAGCAGTAAGTACAAAAATTGTTGTAATTATGTCTGGCTTATACACTCAACAAGATAGTTTGGGATCACTATGGCTAAGGCATATGCACCTTAGGGGTCCTGTTCCAGGTACTCTGCGGCGACAATGCACACCCTTTGTCGTAAGCTGGCCATAATAGGGCTTTCTGTGCGCCAATAATGCCAATACAGTGGCACATCTACATAATAGTTAGGCACTAATGCTGTTAACTGGCCACTATCCATATGTTGTCTGATTTGTAATTCTGGTAATAACCCATAACCCACACCGGCCAATGCACATTGAACAAATCCCTCAGATGACGGGCATAAATGAATATGTGAGGGTTCAGTGCCTGCCATATACTGCGTAAACTGATGTTGCAGCGCATCATCGCGATTAAATATCAAACAAGGTATATCTGCCAACTGTTTATTACTCAGCTGATTGATTTGATAACGTCGCATAAATTCCGGACTGGCAAATGGACGATATCGCATACCACCTAAACGTACCACTTTGCCACCATTTAGCGGCTTGGGATCGGAACAGACACAGGCCATCACTTCACCCTGGCGCATGCGTTTAAGCGCGACTCCCTGGTCCTCCACGATCAAGTCATAAGAAATATTTTGCAATGACTCCCCCACCAGCGCAGCGGGTAACCAGGTGGCAAGCGAGTCAGCGTTAAGGGCAATGCGTATAGTGAGGCGCACGGTTTCTTCAAGCAGATTTAAACTTGCCTCCATCTGTTGTACTTGTTGCCAATGATTATGCAGCTTTTGTCCTAATGTGGTGGCGCTAGGCGGGGTACTGCGGATCAAAACAGGTTGGCCGAGTTGAGCCTCCAGCTGTTTTATACGCTGACTTATTGCCGATTGGGTAATAAACAATATTTGCGCAGCTCGCTCAAAGCCGCCCTCTTGCACAACGGCGGCTAAAGCCGCCAACAAACGATAATCCAACATAATTTATATTAATGTATCAGTAGTAATATACGTTTTACTAATACTAAACATCTCATTTAAACTTGCCAGCTTAGTATTCATTAAAGGATCGTTATGTTGTCGCTTATCACTGGTTTTATCGTGGGTTTGGGCTTGATCGTGGCTATAGGCGCGCAAAATGCGTGGGTATTAAGTCAGTGTATGCGCGGCGAAAACCGTCTGATCATAGCGCTAGTGTGTATGGCTTGTGACATTTTTTTAATCACGCTAGGGGTATATGGATTACAGGAAATTGAAATGGTATTACCACAGGTCGTACCTTTATTAACCTGGCTGGGAGTAAGCTTCTTGCTTTATTTAACCTGGCAGTCTGTAAGCCGGGCTTGGCTGGGTACATCAAGTTTGCACCTGACAGCCGAAGTGATTATTCGTTCTCCCTGGAAGACCGTTGTGGCAACCTTGGCCATCACTTTACTCAATCCCCACGTTTATTTAGACACTGTGGTGCTGATTGGCAGTGTAGGTAACCAGCAGACCCAACCCCTGTTATTTACCCTGGGGGCGAGTTTAGCTTCAGTCTTTTGGTTTGCTTCCCTAACCGCCTGTGCCCCAAAACTCGCTAGTGTGATGAAATCACAACGACACTGGCAATACTTTGATTACGGGATGGCGACATTGTTACTCGGAGTCAGTGCTTCCCTGATTTACAAACTCTAATATGAAGTGGTTTCAAAATCACCCACTGCCACAAACACTGGCAGTGGAAATGATTGTCCTATTAACTTATGCGGTACAACGCACACACCTTGTTATTCGAAGGATCACGTAGATAAGCCAGATAGAGTTTGCCGTTTGCACCTTCGCGGGCACCGGGAGGCGCTTCACAACTTGTTCCACCATTAGCCAGCCCGGCCTTATACCATGCATCTGCCTGTTCTGGGCTCTCGGCTTTAAAACCAATAGTGCTGCCATTTCCGTGGCAAGCTGGCTCGCCGTCAATAGGTTTAGTTAAAGCGAACACCCCAGTTTTATCGAAGTAAAAACACCGCCCCTTCTCATCTATCACACCTGGTTTATAATCCAAGGCTCCTAATATTGCGTCGTAAAACACCTTTGATTGCTCAACGTCGTTGGCACCTACCATGATATGACTAAACATAATTACTCTCCCTTTTTATTAATTTAACTTATCAAACCATCACAGGTGCCATTGCCACTGCATTTAACAGCCCTTAAATTGAGCTATTAAATATATTCAATGGTTACGACGTAAGCTTGTGGTTTAATCATTTATTTTTTGACTTTAAGACGTTAACAGCACTTTGAGTGACAGGCCAGTCATTATTTTGCGACCTGTAAAAAGGGTAAATAAATAGGCGGAACGCATTAAGGTTTAAAACCGGCCCAATAGGCTAGGCTGATTTTAGGCGAACTAAATCATTACCGGTTAAATATGCACTAAACTCACTAATTAGCTTATTAACATAATGTCTAGGCACTTTTTCGTAAGCATTTAATTTTTTAATTGACGTTAAGCTGCATCCCAAACGTTGGGCAAAACAACTGGCGGGGATCCCACGGTGGGAAAGAAAAGTTAAAAAACGTTTACCTGTCATCTTGACTACTCCTTAAAACTGATTAAGTAAAATCACTGTAAACTAGTGTTTATTTTACACCCCCGTGAGTAAAACTAATACTGTTATTTGCAACATAATATTAACAAGATAAACAAATAGCATACAAACGAATACATCCTAGGGTTAAAATTAGCAAGCTTGCAGTGGGGAAAAACGCACCGCAACCGAAAATGAATAAAAAAAGCCTAATCAATCAACTTAATCTAAAACCGAAGTTACCTAGCAGCACAAGGTTTTATGTTTATGGAGGCTATTATTGATTAATTCAGCCTCACAGAGCTGGCATGGCGTTTTTCCAATAACGATGGATATCCAATTCTGTTTACCTGCCAGCAAAAGAATTTGAAAACAATGGTAAACCACAAATAATATCGCTCTTAAACGACCACATATTGTGTATAGCCGACAAATGGCGCATTCCACCATCAATCAGCCATTTAGTTATGTTAGGTTTCAAACAATATAATAACAATAAAATACTGACAATTTTTACACACGTGTTTGGCAATTTTTATTTTACAGACACAAAAACCATTCATTTCATGTTTAAGATGATGACAGGAAGGATGTATATGAACCACCATAATGGTGTAAAACCAAGTTTCTCGATGGCCTTACTTCCCATCGCTCTGACACTACTCATACTCGCTATCCAATTATTTGTATTTAACGATTTCACACCTCATATTCCTTTGGCTATAGGCATAGGCATCACCGCAATACTGGCGGGGTTCAGAGGCTATAGATGGCATTATATTGAAGCCGGAGTGTTCAATGCCTTACGTATTGCACTGCCATCTATCGCTATCTTAATTACTGTTGGCATGATTGTGGCGGTATGGATAGCCAGTGGCACAGTACCTGTATTGATATATTATGGTCTTAAGCTGCTCAGCCCTGAATATTTTCTCGCATCAGGAATGTTATTGTGTGCGCTTGTTTCAGTCTCATTAGGGACCTCATGGGGGACGGTTAGCACTATAGGTTTGGCATTAGTTGGCATAGGTGCTGGATTTGATATCCCAATATATTGGACTGCTGGGGCCGTTGTTTCTGGTGCTTTTTTTGGTGATAAAATGTCACCTTTATCGGATACAACCAATTTAGCGCCAGCAGTAACTGGCGTTAACCTTTTTGATCATATCAAGAATATGATCCCCACAACCCTCCCCGCTATGCTGATTGCATTATGTATCTATTTATTTGTTGGTTTTAATGTTGTTGATTCAAAATCTGTTGATTTTTCAACAATTAACACCATAACAAAGGGTCTAGAAACTAGCTTCAGCTTATCTCCATGGCTATTATTACCTCCAGCCATTGTTTTATTTCTCTCTTTAAAACGTATGCCTTCACTGCCCTCCCTATTTGCTGGTGTTATTGCCGGTGCCGCACTGGCGATTGCTGTTCAGGGCTTCTCTATACATGAAATATTTCAATTTATGCAAAATGGCTTCAATATTGATACGGGGGTCACCGACCTAGACTCCTTGCTTAACCGCGGCGGCATTCAGTCAATGGCCTGGGTGATCACGCTGGTAATGATATCTCTAGGTTTTGGTGGAGCCTTAGAGCGTACACATTGCCTGGAAACCATTATTGGAGAGATATTAAAGAAAACACATACATTTTTTGGGCTCCAGGCCGCTGCAATGGGTACTGCTATGACCACTAACTTGGTTGCTGGCGATCCCTATCTATCCATTAGCTTACCCGGTCGAATGTTTGCATCAGCATACATTAAGCGAGGTTACTCTAAGCTTAACCTCTCACGGGCTGTAGAAGAAGGAGGCACATTAATTTCTCCCCTTATTCCCTGGAACGCAGGAGGAGCAGTTGTCATTACCTCTTTGGGTTTAGGTATTGGCGAGGGTAATATTGAAAATTTACTCTATATCCCCTTCGCTTTTGCATGTTGGCTATCGCCCTTAATTGGACTTATTTATGCCGCAACGGGACGTTTTTCTCCTAAATTAAGCCATGCAGAACAAGAACAAGAAAATACGGAAACAGAACAAACTGAGACTATGGAGCCAATTAAAGCTTAATCTGAACTTATTTTAACAAAAAAAATGAAGCAGCTGATATCGATGAAACTATAAATAAACAAAGCTATAAAAATCAGTGAAAGCTTTATTTTTTATCTTTCTTTAATGTACAGGAAAAATTGTGTTCCACCAATACGATAGGGTTAGCCAGTGCTGCATAAAAGGCATCACTGGCACCGCCGTTTTAGACATTTAATCTATTGGTCGTATTATACCAATCCACCTTAATATCTACCCACTCAGCGAACAATAATATTTGCTTAATAGGGATGTGAATTTCCCCGGTCTACTGATAAAGCTGAAGCAAATTTAGCATCGCCCTTCGGGAAGGGCTGGCAAGCTCCCTAGCTGCATTGTAACGTCTATGAAGGCAACCAGCATTCCTTCGACATTGCGCTTTGCTATGAAAATTGCCAGCACCTTGTGAGTTGATCACATATCAAGGATCAATGGTATTACCTTCTGTTCAGTCAACAAGGTCTGCACGCTTAAGTGCGGATTTTGCAGCTCAATACTCAGCTTATGGTTTTCCCTGGTAACGCTTAACCCGACAAATTAGCATGCCGTGCTCTTGGCGATGTGCTTATTTTATCAAGTAGTGGACTTGCACCTGCGCTCCTTTAACGATTTATATTGAGGCACTGGCTGTATAGTTAATTAGTTAATTAGTTAATTTCAGACTATAACTTATAATTATAGAGCGGCTCCACTGTGTGACAGTGTGGAGCCTGCAGGAGGGGCAATCGTTCATTGAGAAACATTACTATGCGGCCATTAAGAATCCATTCATTTCTAATCCATAAAGTAAGTAGAGCGTTGTTATTGTTGTTATTGCTCAGTAGCTGTGCAGCAATGGATGACAATAACAAGCAGCGCCAGGTGGCTTCGGTCGTTTCATATCTATTCCCGGAGACTCAAGAGGTGCCCATATTAAATTCTAATATTGCACAGATTATGGTTCCCTTTCGGATAGGCATCGCTTTTGTGCCAGACAATGGGTCGCCCGAGTATCGTTTGCCTGAAAATAAGCGACTCCAATTAGCTGGCCAAGTGGGCGATGCTTTTTCTGGCTATCCATTTGTTCAAGAGATTGTACCTGTGCCGTCGGTTTACCTAAAACCTGAAGGAGGTTTTGCCAACCTCGAGCGGGTTGCATCTTTGCTCAGTTTAGATGTTATTGCCTTGATATCCTTTGATCAAATGCAAAATTCAGGAGCTTCAGGTTGGTCATTTCTATATTGGACCGGAATTGGCGCGTACATAGTAGAAGGGGATAAATACGCTATTCTCACCTCCGTTGAGACGACCGTATTCGACGTTAAAAGTCAACGTATGTTGATGCGGGCGGGCGGTATCTCTACTATCCAGGGAACAGCCACTTTGGTCGGTTTTGCGGAACACGCTAGGGCAGCTCGTACACAAGGTTTTGTTGATGCCATCGATGAAATGATCAAAAAACTGCATCTTGAAGTGAAAATATTTCGTGAAAAAGCAGTCAAAGATCCTATGATTAAGCTGCTGTTACCCAAAGGATATGACCCAAATGAAAAAACTAATCAGCCCGAAAACTCAACGCATCAGTGATCAGGATAAACCCCAATTAATCATCTTCACAATAGGTAAAATTGTCTATTTGTTGCTCAAATGATCCCCTCACTTATAAGTAGATTTAGGATTTCCTGTGCTGACTCTTTGCTGTCGTAGATCACTTTTCCAGAGCCTCCCTGAACTTTGGCAGTAGCCGCTTTAAAACGATCGGCCGCGGTTTTGGCTTTAACAATTTTTAGCCTTTTAGGACGTTTTTGTGCGCCATTAACCTGCCATTGACTTTGTTCAACATCCTGTTGGTATGTCTTAGAATGTTTAACGACAAGTTCACCACGCATTGCCCAGCCGTAAGCGCTTTGTCTGGGTGGAGCCGCTGCCATATCCACAGTGGCGATAAAAGGTAATCTGACTTTTATTTTGCGCCGTTGGCCTCTGGGCAAGGCTTGTAATACTTCAGCCTGCCCAGATAGCGTATCAATGGATACAATTTCTGTAATAGACGCAACTATCGCCATATTAAGTTGCTCTGCCAACAAATAAGGCAACATGCCTGATGACTCACCATTCTCAGCTCGCCCACCGGTTAAAATAATATCTGCTTTGTTAGCACTAAAATTTTCCAACAAAGTAGTGACGACATCCGTATGTTGTGGTGCGTCTATGATGTCTATTTTCGCCAGGCCCATACCCAGGTAATTTCTCAGTACATCTGTTGTTTCACCGTTGTGTGCTGGGCCCACATAGAGGGTATTTAATTTATCTTTAACCAACTTTAAGCCAAGCTCTATTGCCCGGGCATCTTGTTCGGCCCGACGGGGCCGACCCGACAACGGATGTTCACCGATGGAAACAAGCGTGGTTACGCTAATACCCTGAGCAAGAGCCATCTTATCCTTAACCATGATTAACACCTTCATATTGCTTATTTTGCCCGCCACAACGTTGTGCCACTAAGTGAAGTAACTCACTAAGTATGACAGTGCTATCGCCAATCGCACTGAGGTCTGCACGTTTGACCATATCGCATTTGTCATCGGTATTGATCGCCACCACTTTGTCACATTGGGCTATCCCTTGCATATGTTGTACGGCACCTGAAATTCCCACAGCAATGTATATCTTTGCCGTGACCCAGGTACCTGATGCGCCAACCTGGCGATCCCGTGGCATATATCCATCGTCTACCGCTACGCGGCTCGCGCCTTGTGTTGCCCCCAGCGTTTTAGCTGCCAGGTGAAATGTAGACCAATCTTTGACGCCATTACCGCCGGATAAAATAAAACCGGCTTCAGCCAGGTTAATGGCGCCAGGATCAACGGTGAGATTGCCCTGATCAAGGATACAGTTATCGATTATTTCTGTGTGTACATAAGGTAACAGTTGGGTTTGATGACGGGTCTCGGTCACCGGCTCGCAACACTCTTCAAGTACTAATAAAATTTTCGACATAGCACGAATAATGTCGATTTTACCGGCACCGCCACGGCACAGCAACTTCTCGTCAGTCACTTT
>JBKEFM010000181.1:0-8398 GCA_046709505.1 Paraglaciecola sp.
TGAAGAAGCCATTTTGTGGCATGGTGGTGAAGCGCAGGCCAGCAAAGAAGCCTTTGAAGTATTACCCTCGGCGCAAAAAACACAATTATTGGAATTTCTCAACAGCCTGTAAACCCAGGCTTTTAAAGCGGGATCTGGTGAAATCCATGGTAAATCAGCAGGGAGTATTCGCCATTACGAAGTCATCCATGTTAATAAAAATCAGCCCACAAAGGGTGTAGTACAGGCTTAGCCTAAAATAACTTTAAATTAAGCAGCGGCGAAGTAAACAAAAAAATTAACATGGCGATCCTGTTAATTCATTAATGGTCGGTTAATTACTTCGATGGTGCATATAAAGTTAATGGTGTTAATTTTATAGGCAAAAAAGTAATTTGCTGTGCGCTTTTGCAATGGGATCGCAGTACAAGTAAAGGTAATGTTTATTTAAAGGAAGAACATGCAACATCAAAAGTTTTACCCGATTGGTATACCTGGGATCAAATGGGGTGAGAGCGAGCAAGCTCAGTGGCTATCGGCACAAACAATACAGCGCTCATACGAGGACGATGTAGTCAGTCAAGTCGAACAGCTCAAAACACAATTCAAAGTACTGCAATACGGCGAGCTGGACTATGCACAAAGGCATACATTTGAGCAACAACATGCACAAAATGCTTATGCACTCTTTGCCATAACCAGCCTGGATTGGGACGAAAACAAACCCATTGCACTAATCACCGGGGGTGTTCATGGTGATGAAACCAGTGGCGTACAGGGGGCCCTGCGCTTTGCTCAAACCAAAGCAGCTGACTTTGAAGATGAATTTAATTTCATTATTGTTCCTTGTATTAGTCCTTGGGCCTATGAAACCATGAACCGTTGGAACCCGCTTACCATTGACCCTAACCTTTCATTTGTGAGTGACAGCCCCGCTCCAGAATCCGCCAATTTCATGAGCTTTGTGGAAGCTTTAAATGTACTGGTGCATATTGATTTGCATGAAAATACCGATAGCGATAACGCAGAATTTCGACCCGCTTTAGCGGCACGTGATGGGATTGAAACAAACCATTGGCATATTCCCAATGGTTTTTATGCCGTTGGCGATACACAAAATCCCTGTGCTGAATTTCAGGCAGCGATTGTTAGCGCAGTTGAGCTCGTTACCCCCATTGGCTATTGTGATGAACAAGGCATGATTACCGGCTCACCTATGGCACAAAAAGGCGTGATCAACTACCCGTTAAAACAATCAGGTCTGTGTGCCAGTGTCACTAATGCCCAGTTTACCAGCACTACAGAGGTTTATAGCAGCAGTACTAAAGTGGATAGCGAAAATTGTATTTTGGCGCAAGTTGCGGCCATTTGTGGCGGTTTAAATTATATAAAAGCGCAATATTAGTCTTATGATTTATACCTAATTAGCTGTAACTTAAAAATTTGGGTTATGTGGGGGAATCAATTAACAGCACAATTAACGGGACATCCACAATAATGGCTTTTTGCAGCACTAAATTATTAGTGCAGTTATCGTGGATATCCTCTCAGGCCTGCTATTAGTGATCCCAAAGATACTCAATCACCGAATACAAAAAATAACGAAATCGTCGAAATATTGCCCCCACAACGTAAAGCACCGCCTCAGATAAGTCTATTTGAATAAACATGTGTTCATCATCATAAACAAACGCAATATTCACAGCGTGTTTATACCAATCCACCTTAATATCTACTCACTCAGCGATCAATAATATTTGTTTAGCTGGGGTGCGAATTTTATCGGTCTACTGATAAAGCGTCAGCAAATTTAACATCGCCCTTCTGGAATGTCTGGCAAGCTCCCTAGCTACAGTGTATTGGGCGCATCCCTGTGATCCAACCTTTCAGGGCCGTCTTTGGGACGTTCAACAAGATTTGTTTGAACAAATCACAACAGCTTCAGCTGGCCTGTTAAGCAGGTGAGCCAAATGGATATGGTAAATAAAAGCATTCCCGACGTTTTTGTAACGTCTATGAAGGCAACCAGCATTCCTTCGACATCACGCTTTGTTATAAAACTTGCCAGCGCCTTGTGCGTTGATCACATATCAAGGAGCAACGGTATTACACAACAGCGGGAAAGACTTATTTTGAATTTTATATAAACAGTTAAGTAGTACGAAGAGGTGTCTGACTTTCACTCACTTAAGGATATAAAAGAGGGGTAAATATACTACTTTATATTTTCATTTTATGAAAAAGTGACGTTTTATTTTATCTATACTTGAGCACGTCGTCACAATCACTACCCCGTAGGTCCTCACGGCGTTAGAATAGACTCCTTTGCCTTGTGGACGATATATCAAATGAATAACAGAGCTTGCGTTATCTACAGCACTCATATCAAGCAGGAGTGGCTTGATTACAACAACCATATGAATGTTGCTTACTATGTCTTGATTTTTGATAAGGCAGGGGAAAAATGGGTTGCCGATCTTGGATTAGGTGAAACGGTGACTCAAAAAACTGGGATCTCCTGGATGGTTCTAGAAAACCATATTACATACGATAATGAAGTCGTACTGGATCAACCCGTCGAAGTTCGGGCACAGCTGCTGGATCATGATAGCAAGCGCTTACACATCTACTTTGAGATGTATGCAAAGAACGAAGATGGGAGCGAATATCGGGCTTCGACACTTGAGCAGATGGCGATGTGTGTGGATCTTAATACTCGTAAAAGCTGCGATTTCCCTGCGAGTATGGCAGAAAAAATCCTGCTTAAGGCGAGTGCTCAGGTTGATCTCAACAGGCCTGACAATATAGGTCGCATCATCGGTATTAGACGGAAATAATATGCACTATCAGAATTGCTGGTCACCTGCGCTGCATCGTACAGTTCGCCAGCAATCGCCTTGCTAGCCGCAACCGTGAATATCCTCTTAAGCAGGTAGTTGTTAACATATAATTAGGGGCACAATAATCTTGTGTGTTAGCTTATTTTTTTACGATGTACTACCCTCAGAACAAAAGTGTAATGGTCAGCGGACAAGCATATTGTCTATAACCTAAGTGGTTTTTTTTGACTGTTTAGGTAACGGTTTATCCTGTTAAGCAACGTACTACTTTCATTTCAAACTGAAGGAAACTGATATGAAAATCGGAGATTTAATTAAGGACCGGTCATTCCGCACCTAAAGTCGATATTGTAAATTCTGAGTCAATTTTCATTCAAAACACAGTCAGATTTTAATGAGCGTTCCCAAAAAAATATTAATCGAGTGTTTTTAGAACTAAGTCTGTACAAAAAATGAAAAATAAAGCTATATCCGCAGTATCACTGAGACTAATTGTAGGGTTGATTTTTGTACTCAGTTCGGCGGTGACGCAGGCCACAGTTATAACCCAAACCAATAATTTTTATTTCTCTGGAGGCCCTTTCAATGGAAATGGTGGTGAAACCATCGTTAACTCTGGGGAATTCATGGCAACAGTTTCGCCATTCGATACCTCTTTAGGTACCTTGCTCTCATTTACTCAAGTATGGAACCTCGCCTTTATCGGCAGTTTTAATGTACCCGATAGTAATACCGAGGGTAGCGCAAGTCTTTCGGTGGGTGGCGAATTTAAAATTGGGGGGTGACATATGACGGTGATGGTAATGGTAATGGTGCCACCAAAACTAGCCCACCAGCTGATAACCTTACAGTAACTATGGATATCAATCATTCGAAGACTCTTTTAGCCTCAAAGGCTGGTGAAAGTTACGACCCAGCTATACTCGCGACAATCCAAGGAAGTACTGATTTCGACATGTTATTTACCACTGCATTCAGCGCGAATTTCAATGGTGTGGAGAACTTGAATCTTGGGGTGACAGGCACCGTAAGTATGACCTACGATTATGAATCTGTGCCCGAGCCACCTACAATGCTGCTGCTCAGCTTCAGTTTGATTGGTCTTGCCGGATGCCGCAGAAGGTTTTCGAAGAAACAATAACATCCATTGACAAAAGGCCAAGACAAAGGGAGTAAGTCGCTTGTTGAAGGAGGCTTTGTAATCCCCTCCCTTATCTAGACCAAAACCTCAACGAATCGAATATCAGAATGCCTTTTACTCTGTGATAGAACGTGGCAGAGGGCATCAAACAATTTTCCACACAAATGATTACTCCCAAGTTTATTTAGATACACTCGCTGAGGCTGAGCAACGGTTCGGGTGTGTTATACATCCCTGTTGCCTCATGAGTAACCACTGCTACCTTTTAATCGAAACCCCAAACGCTAATTTGAGTCGTATTATGCGACATATTAACGCCGTGTATACCTTAAGGGTAAAAGCGACTGTAAAAAACTGACTGTCCACTATTTAGGGGCTGTTACCGTGTCGTTAACAAGACATCCATGATAATGGCTTTGGGAACAACTACATTACCCGACTCGTTATCATGTGTGTCCTGCTAAGCTTTGTTATCATGTGTGTCCTGCTAAGCTATTCAACTATGATCTTTTTTCATCATGGTCAAGTAATCGATAGTGTTCGTGGTGGTTTAAGTGGATCACAGCTAAAAAATCGATAGTGTAGTGTGCACACAAGTTGTGGGTAATTAAGTTATCTTGTGTCTCTAAAATCATCTCATTAAATAACATCACCGATTCAAATTTTATTACGTCAGTAGATTTTTTGCTCATCTTGTAACATCACATGTGGGTTGTTCAAAAAAATAAGGAACACCATGAGTAAATCTTCTCGGGATTTAACGGCAGGATCCCTTTGGACGGCTATTGCTGTGCTGACCTTGCCTATGATAATTGGCATTATGGCCACTATGTCTGTATCCATTGTCGACACCTACTTTGTCGGTAAGCTTGGCACTAACGAACTGGCTGCGTTGTCATTTACCTTCCCCATTACTATTACCATCGCAAGTTTGGCCATAGGCCTGGGGGCAGGCGCAGCGGCAGTTGTTTCTCAAGCGATTGGCGCTAAAAACGAAAAAGAAGCGAAACGCTTGTCGACCGATAGCTTGCTTGTTGCGACCTTAATAGTGGTGGTTATTTCAATCATTGGCCTGTTGACCATCGAGCCTTTGTTTATGCTCTTAGGTGCACAAGGCGAGGTGCTTTGTATGATTGAACGCTATATGTGGATTTGGTATATATCCATGCCATTTTTAGTCATTCCAATGGTTGCCAATGCCATTATTCGGGCAGTAGGTGATGCCGTTTGGCCGAGCATTATCATGATTGGTGCAGCTGTTATTAATGTAATAGCGACGCCAATTTTAATCTTTGGTTGGGGTCCTATCCCTGCTTTTAACATTGAAGGTGCGGCATACGGCACACTCATCGCAAGAGTATTTAGTCTGCTATTGGCTCTATATATTGCCTACTACCGGGAAAAAATGATTATTTTGTTGGTGCCTGCCATATCTGAAATGATTCAATCCTGTAAAAAAGTCCTTAAAGTTGGAATACCGGCAGGTATTGGTAGTGCGGTTAATCCTTTTGGCGTCACTATAGTCACCAGTGTTATTGCGACTTTTGGTGCTGAGGCTGTTGCTGCTTTTGGCGTAGCGACGCGGATAGAGTCTTTTGCTTGTATTCCGATGTTTGCTTTGTCTGCTTCCATAGCACCTATAGTGGGGCAAAATTGGGGTGCTAATAAAAAAAATCGAGTGCTCCAGGCGGTTAAGTATTGTTACTTGATGTGCTGTATCTGGTCAGCCTTTATCCTGGTTTTACTGCACTTTTTTGCTGAACCCATCAGCCAGGTTTTAGCCTCTGATGTTGCCCTGGCAAAAGAGTCTGCGAGTTATCTTGGTGTTGCCACGGTCGGGTTTTGGGGGTATGGCATTGTGATTGTCTCAGCCGCCGCATTTAATGCACTGGGTCGCCCGTTAAGTTCACTGGGTTATTACTTATTTAGAACGGCACTATTGTACGTGCCACTGAGTGTTATAGCCGGGGCGTATTTCGATATCAAAGGGGTTTATTACGCAATTGCCGCTGCTAATGTGATATCAGGCCTGATTGTAGGTTGGTACACGTTATGGTGGTTAAAAAAGCACACCTTGATAACCGCCAACCAAGCCAATTAGACACGTTAACAGGACATCCACGATAACATCTGTCAAAACAACTACATTATTAGTTTAGTTGTTATGACAGATGTGCTGCTAAGTCGTGTTCATCGTGGATGTCATGGTAAGTCAATTGCTTAGCACTGAGATAGCGTTTATCCTCCTTAATACTCATTTACGCATTTTTCCTATGCTTCAATATGAATGTCCTGAAAAAGATAACACTACTTTTAATTTTATCTAACCCAGAGGTAATCAATTCAGTGATATGTTAGCCCATGAAAAAGCCATAAAAGACGCTGTTTTATCAGCTATTTGATGCAGTGGATGTTCTCTCTGTTCAAGGATACGATCAAGAGCGCAGAGTTATCTATTGGAATATGGGGAGCGAATTACTTTATGGTTACACTGAAGCGCAAGCTCTGGGTAATAAATTAGAAGATCTAATCATCCCTGTGCATATGCGTGATTTTGTTATCACTGCGCATAAAAACTGGCTCAATAACGGCGTAAAAATCCCTGACTCAGAACTCACTTTGTGCAATAAAAAAGGTGACGATGTAACTGTCTTTTCTAGCCATGTCTTGTTCACTAATGAATATGACAAACACGAAATGTACTGTATCGATATTAATTTGGCTAGGGTTAGACAGGCGCAAACTCAAGAATAATTCAAACAAAATATGCTTGAAGCTGTCTTTGAAGCAATTCCGGACGTGTTCTTTTTAATGGAAGAAGATGGCACTATTATTGATTATCATGGTGGTGACAACAAAGAGCCCTGCGTTTCAGCAAAGGAATATCTTGGTAAATCAATAACGGACTTGTTTCCTGACAATGTTGCTAGAAAGTTTAAAATTTATAATGCTAAGGCAATAAATCAAGGGGGGTGTCGAGTTTTGAATATGAGTTAACGATGCCTAATGGCACGAGTTACTTTGAAGCAAGACTGAGCCACTTGTACGCGTATAAGCAAGTCGTGATCATTGTCCGAGATATTACTAAACAACACAAAGCTGCCCAAACAATACGCCAGCATGCTTACTTTGACAGCTTAACCTTATTGCCCTATCGTTTTTTGTCCCTCGATCGTTTAACCCAAATGCTTAAGGAAGCACAGAGAAATAGTGAGTCGTTCGCTTTACTCTTTTTAGATTTGGACGACTTTAAAAAAGTGAATGATTCATTAGGCCATGAAGTAGGCGATAAACTACTGATAGAAGCCGCTAATCGTTTAACGCTAGCACTGCGCGAAGCAGACACAGTGGGTCGCTTAGGTGGCGATGAATTTATTGTATTATTACGAGCGTTAGCAGATGACAATGATGCGATTAAGATTGCTGAAAATTTACTACGGATTTTTCGAGAACCTTTTCAGATAGATAGCAAAGAACTCATTTTGACCTTGAGTATTGGCATTGTTACTTATCCTGAAAACGGTAGCTCTGCCTCTGATTTATTACGTAACGCAGATGCCGCCATGTACCAATCAAAAATGTTAGGGCGTAATACGTATTCATTTTTTACCCAAGAAATGAATGACATTATGTTACGTCGTTTTGAAATAGAAGGGCAGCTCAATACAGCGCTAGAACATGATGAGTTTGAAGTCTACTACCAGCCCAAAATTGATATCAAAAATGGCAGTATTATTGGTGCAGAAGCGCTACTACGTTGGCACAATCCAATCTTGGGTAATGTCACACCGGATGAGTTTATTCCCATTGCGGAGCATACCGGTTTAATTGTTCCTATTGGCAAGTACGTTATTAAGCAAGCGCTGAGGTTTTTAAATGAATGGAATCGCGTTCATCAGCAAAATTATACAATAGCGGTTAATCTGTCTCTTCGTCAATTCAGGGATAAAGCGTTAATCAGTTTTATTCAACAGTCCCTTATCGATGAGTGTATTAAACCCAATAGTTTAGAGTTTGAAATTACCGAGGGCATATTAATGATCGGTAATTCTTATATTGATGATGTATTGGATGAAATCAATACCCTAGGGATTAAATTATCAATGGATGACTTTGGAACAGGTTATTCATCACTGAGTTATTTACGGCAATATTCGTTTAATATATTAAAAATAGACCAAAGCTTTATCAGCGGGATAACATCAAACAAAGAATATTTTGATATGGTGAAAGCAACAATTGCCATGTCACACAGTTTGGATTTGCTTGTTGCTGAAGGCGTTGAAACGCTCGAACAACTTAGGCTATTGGAAAAAATCGGCTGCGACTTGGTACAAGGCTATTATTTTAGTAAACCTTTACCCGCTCAAAAACTTATGGATTTTCAATACACTGCAAGCAGCTCAGCAAATAAAAATTAACAGCACACCCATAATAA
>JBKEFM010000182.1:0-8375 GCA_046709505.1 Paraglaciecola sp.
GATGATGAAGTGCTGGGGGGCGGGTTTTGTGATCGCCAGTAAGTTAGCATGGGGCAAACATTTGTACGTTGACGATCTGGTTACCGCCCCACTGCGTCGCTTCACAGGGGTAGGCAGTCAGATGCTTCAGTGGTTAACTGACTACGGTGCAAAGCAGCAATGTATCCAGTTGCATCTGGACTCAGGCGTGCAACCCTTCGCCGCGCATAGGTTTTATCTGCGTGCTGGGTTTCACATTAGTAGTCATCATTTTGCCCTGGATTTACCCGACGCCTTATCATGAAATTACTGTTACCACTGAAATATTATGATGATGCCGGCAGGGTCAAACCCTCCGGGGCGTTATTGTGTTGCCTATTGTTTATGTGTCGCACATATTTGGTATCGGTTGCTTCATTATCTTACCGAGAGGACAGTAGCGGATTATTAGCGCTGTTCTATCCCCATCAAGGGTATTTTTACGCCGGTTTAGCCTTTGCCGTACCTGCCGTACTGGTGGTTTTACTGGTGAGTTTTCGGGAGAAGCTTTTTAATAGTCGCGCTGTGGCTCTATTTACCCTTATCACCCCACTACTACTTATGGGGCTGTTGCTGGACCTGGGGTTTCATATGCTACTGGCCAATCAGCAAAGATGGCAATTTTCATGGATAATTGCCATCACATTAATACTTGATTTTCTCTGTCTGTACTTCGTGAGCCGTGACAAACATTTAACTTTAATGGTAAAAGACTGGGTCAAAAGCAGTTAACACTTGTGGACTCAACACACCGGAAAAATATTATTGCAGGTTATTGGTTACGGCCTGTTCGAAATAATTTTTGACACTGATGTGGCTGTCGTTGACCAAACGTTGATAACAAATTCCGGCGAAAGCATAGGCATTGCCAGCATACTCGATGACGACATAAGGGGCGTCACTTTGAGATTCGTTGTAATTCCAATTTCCGCCCACTTTATAGCGAAAAATTTCTCCTACATAAGCACCGTAAATATTACAGATAGTAAATACCGCACTATCTTCCAAAGCCTGGTCTTTATATTTTTCCAGCCAGCTTAAAATAACATCATCAACTTGATCTAAACTTTGCTCGGTGCCATCGAGTGTGACAGCAAATTCTTGTTGAGTGGTTTCGATGGCATTTTGTGCGCTGTCTATCATTAATTGGGTGAGTTCTTCATTGGTCATCCGCATATTTAGTTCCAGTTTTAGGTATAGCTTATTGTTACGTTTATTCGTTCAGTTGTCGATGAACAATAAACTGTTCATATAACAGAGCAGAGCCCGGGCCACAGGAGTCAGGTTTAGGTTTGACAATATAAAAGATCAACGGTCGAAAACTGTTTCCGGCAATAGATAAACGGGTCAAAGAACCGTCCGCTATTAACGGTGCTACGGTAAATTCCGGCAACCAGCAAAAGCCAATTTTATGTTTGAGCAGATCAATGGCCGTGCTGAAGCTGCTGACAGTCCAGCGTTGTTCGGATTTCAACCAACCCTGTTTTTCATCGGGAGTGGGGGAGGTATCTTTGATCACAATTTGCAAATGTTGTTGCAGCTCATTGGGGTCGATGGGCGAGACCAGGGATGCCAGTTCGTGTTGGGGGTGACATACTGGGTAAAACATACTTTCAGCTAGGGGTTCTCCCAAGTGCCCTTTGGGCACGACTGGCGTGATCACTAAATCCGCCCACCCTTGCAAAACTGCTTCTTCAGTGCCGGTCAGTACCGTATCGATAATTTTTAGTCTGCTGCCACGACAATCGGGGAAAAAACCCTTTAACGGCGGATAGAGCAACTGATTAGGATAAGCTAAATCTACCGCCAGGGTGATCTCCGGCTCCCAATCCTGATTAATGTTATCAGCCAGTTCCTCTAAATCTTGCACGTTTTGGGTCAAATAACGAGAGCGGCGCAACATCACTTCTCCCGCTGGGGTTAAAAACGCTTTGCGCCCCTTTACGGCTAACAACTTGACATTAAGTTGGTCCTGCAATTTGGCTACCGCATGATTTAACGATGACTGGCTTTTATTCAATTTTTGCGCAGCATGAGCATAACCGCCAAAGTCCACTACGGCTTGTAATATTCGCCATTGTTCTATGGTGGTTTTAGCTCGATACATGGTATTTTCTAATTTTTCGAAACAATAGTACTATGCTAGTGCCAGTCGCATGCAAAAACAATGCTCTGATCTCAAATCATTGCCTTGGCGTATAATGTAATTGTTACCCTAATCAGTATTTGGAGCCCATGACATACTTTTTTACCTTACCCCTGACGGCTTTTATTGCCTTAAGCGTGCTGACACTGCTGGTTTATCTGAATTTTTTGCCCCCGGGTATAGAGATGTTAAATGCCCTGCAGGTCAGTTTTGGTGATTATTTATACTGGATGATAGGGCTAATCATCCTGCTCGAATCCATCGTTTATGTGGGCTTTTATTTCCCTGGGCAATTTTTTGCTGTGGCACTGGTGGTGATGGCTAAACCCCAATGGGATGACATAGTGTTGCTTACTGTTGCTATGGTGGTTGCAGCGACGTTGGGCAGTGCTGTCAATTATAGCCTTGGCCGCAAGTTAACCGGCGTAAAACCCAACATGGCTAACCCTAAAATAAGCTTGAAACCACTGTTGCTGGCGATGATCCATATTAATTCCTTGGCCTTTTTTATGTTTTTCCAGGGAGCTAATAGAGGTTCCTGGCGAGTTATTGCCTGGGCTGGGCTATTGAATATGCCCTATTATTTACTGTTGATCCTGGCCACATCGCTGCTGAGCGAGCAGGTTATGTTAGTGGCAGAAAACACCTGGCTGTTACTGATCATCATTGGTTTGTGGTTAGCCGTGGCCCTGTATTTGGATAATAAAAAAAGCAGGGCGCTCGCTCAGGGCTGAGGATTGATCAAGCCTGGGTTGTGGCCAGAGCCAGGCGCTGCGCTTTTTCGATGATCTTATTGATCACCCGTGCCGCCGCCACAAAACCAAAGGTAGCCGTGACGGCCACCGAGGCACCAAAACCTGTATTGCAATCCAATTTTACGCTCCCTTGTGAGGGCGATTTACTCTTGCATACCGAGCCGTCCGGCTGGGGATAACGCAGTTGTTCGGTTGAATAAACACATTCCACGGCAAAGCGACGTTTCACATTGCTGGTGAAGTGGTATTCCTTGCGTAATATATAGCGTAGTTTGGCAGCTAAAGGATCCTGCTGGGTCTTACTTAAATCTGCCACTGCGACCTGAGTAGGATCCACTTGTCCCCCAGCCCCGCCTATGGTGATGATGGGTATTTTATTACGTTTGCAAAAAGCGATCATCGAAGCCTTGGCTTTAACACTGTCGGTGGCGTCAACGACATAAGCCATAGTGGAATTGAGCATGTGTGCGACATTATCAGGGGTGACAAAGTCCTCGACCCCTTCAACTTCACATTTGGGATTGATGTCTAATATCCGCTGGCGCATAGCATCTACTTTGGCTTCACCAACAGTGCTTTGCAATGCGTGGATCTGGCGATTGGTATTGGTCACGCAGATATCATCTAGGTCAATCAGGGTTAGTTTACCAACGGCGCTTCTGGCCAGCGCCTCGGCCACCCACGAACCAACCCCCCCTATCCCGACTATGCATACATGAGATTGACGCAGTAGTTCAGTTTCTGTTATGCCATAGAGGCGTTGGGTACCGGAGAAGCGCTGTGCAAATTGACTCATAAGATCACAAAGGTTACTAATAATAAAGGCAGTATTATATCAACCTTTAACAGGGAAAAATCAAAATAATGGAAAAATACGATGTGGTGATCATAGGTGCGGGTATCTTAGGTGCAGCCACCGCCTGGCAGTTATTGCAGCAATATCCAAGTAAGCGCGTATTAGTGGTAGAAAAAGAATCCTCTGGGGCGGTACATCAAACTGGACGCAATTCAGGGGTGATCCACGGTGGTGTGTATTATCAGCCTGGCAGTTTAAAAGCTACTTACTGCCGTGAGGGCTTGCAGGCCACTATAGCGTTTTGTCAGCAATATGGGCTGCCTTTTCGACAATGCGGGAAACTATTGGTGGCTACCAATAGCCTGGAGCTTGAGCGCATGCATAGTTTGTATTTACGCTGTCAACTCAATCAGCTTGACCCACAATTTTTAAGCCAAAAACAGCTTAAAAAAATTGAGCCCAATATTCGTGGTATAGGTGCGATTAAAGTCCCCGAAAGTGGCATAGTGGACTATGCCAGCATAACTCGCACTATGCTCGGTGAATTTCAACGTTTGGGAGGCAAGGTGGCTTATGGGCAAACGGTTACAAGGCTGCAAGAACGAGCCGGCTGTGTACATATCAAAACGAGGACTCTGTCCCTTACCTGCCAGCAATTAATCAGCTGCGCCGGACTGATGTCCGATCGGATGATTAAATTACAGGGCCTTACTACAGATTTTCAGATCATTGCTTTTCGCGGTGAATACTTTCAGCTGGCAAAGAGGTTGCAGGATGTGGTGCAACACCTGATTTACCCTATTCCCGATCCAGCCTTACCTTTTTTGGGGATACACCTAACCCCCATGATTGGAGGCGAGATAACAGTAGGGCCAAATGCAGTATTGGCTCTAGCCCGGGAAAATTATAGCAAATTGGCCATCAATCCACGGGATCTGATCGATATGCTGGGATTCAGTGGCTTTTGGTTTTTACTTCACAAACAGCGTTCCAGCGCTTTACTGGAGCTGAAAAACTCTCTGTTTAAAGGTCAGTACCTAGCGTTAGTGCAAAAATATTGCCCTGACATAGCTAAAAGTGATTTGATACCTCATCCAACGGGGATAAGAGCTCAAGCCGTATCAACCGAGGGTGAACTTATTCACGACTTCAAGTTTGTGCAAACCCCTCATAGCTTACATGTAGCGAATGCACCGTCCCCCGCAGCGACGTCAGCCATTCCTATCGCCAAACATATAATCGATAAGGTGCGCCCTGAACTAAACTAATAATTCGAATCTTTTAGACAAATTTTTGCAATTTTCATTATCCTAATAAGATGTTTTCATCTGTTGATTAAATAACAGGAGAACATTATGGGTTTGTTAGTAGAGGGAAAATGGCAAGATAAATGGTACGACACCAAAAGCAGTGAGGGCAAATTTGAGCGCCAGGCTTCGAAATTTCGCAATACCGTAAGCGATGAACCCGGTGCGCAGTTTCCCGCGCAAAGTGGGCGTTATCATTTATATGTTTCTCTGGCTTGTCCCTGGGCGCACCGTACTTTAATTTTTCGTCAGCTAAAAGGCTTAAACGAACATATCGACGTATCAGTGGTTTCACCGGATATGCTGGAAAATGGCTGGGAGTTCACCCCTGCTTTTGGCGCCACAGGGGATAAATTATATAACAGCCAATACCTACATCAACTCTACACTCGAGCCGAAAAGACCATCACCAGCCGTGTCACCGTGCCGATGTTATGGGACAAGCATCAACAAACCATCGTTAATAACGAATCTGCCGACATCATTCGCATATTTAACCACAGCTTCAACCGGCTCACCGGCAACGAACTGGATTTTTATCCCCCGCCCCTAAGAGCAATAATTGATGATATCAATGAGTGGGTGTATCACAGCATAAACAACGGCGTATACAAAGCTGGGTTTGCCACCACTCAACATGCCTATGAAGACGCGGTACAAATTTTGTTTCAAGCCCTGGATAAAATTGAAACGCGCCTTAGCCAACAGCGCTATCTGGTTGGAGACGTTATCACTGAGGCTGATTGGCGACTGTTTACGACCTTAGTCAGGTTTGATGCTGTCTACGTGGGACATTTTAAATGCAACCTTAAACGTATTGCCGATTATACCAATCTGTGCGGATATTTACGTGAGCTATATCAGGTGCCGGGTGTGGCTGATACGGTCAATTTCGAGCATATCAAGCGCCATTATTATTACAGTCATACTATGATAAATCCCACTGGGGTCGTTCCTGTGGGCCCTGAACTTGACTTAACCCTGGATCATAAACGGAATAAATTTTGAAAAATAATAGACAGATAACTAAGGTTGTTAGTGGCCAGAACACCAGTGATGGTGCTGGCGTCAAACTAAAACGGATTATAGGCCAAGGGGCATTACCCAGACTTGATCCTTTTTTAATGTTGGATGAATTTGGTTCTGACCAGCCTGAGGATTACCTGGGGGGCTTCCCCGAACATCCCCACAGAGGTTTTCAAACCGTGACCTATATGCTGGCAGGCAAAATGCAGCACACCGATTCAAGGGGGAATGTGGGCATGATCCAAAGCGGTGGTTTGCAATGGATGAATGCCGGCAAGGGGATCATACATGGCGAGATGCCCCTGCAAACGCAGGGGCTTATGCGCGGGTTTCAGTTATGGCTAAATTTACCCGCTTCGCAAAAGATGTCTGATCCTTCCTATCAGGACATTCCCCCGGCAGATATACCCGTGCTAGAAGTCAATCCAGGTTTACAGGTTAAAGTGTTGGCAGGAACCTATGGGGATATCTCAGGGCCTGTTAAAACCCAGGCAGTTAAGCCCTTATTTGTGGATATCCTATTTCACAGCACCCAAACAACCGCTGTGCCGCTGGAACAGGGGAGCACGGCCTTTGTTTATTGTTACCAGGGAAGTGTGAACATAGGTGAGCATCAGCTTGTTCAAGGGCAGTTAGGCGTGTTATCTGATGGTGAGCTGGTTGAGCTGGCTGGTCAGACTGACTCTTGCTGTATTTTGGTGTCCGCCCAGCCCATTAACGAGCCCATAGTCCAATACGGTCCTTTTGTGATGAACACCCAGCAGGAAATTGAACAGGCCTTAAAGGATTACCAAAGTGGCACGTTGGCATAAAAAGGGAGAAATGCGAGCGATTTAATGAACTAACATGCTTTGTATATTGAATTACAGTGGAGGCTTCAATACTATTGGCGTACCAAAAATAATAACGATACGTAATAGCGATCGTAAAAAAGGATAGTTTAATGAAACCTGTTGTTTTAGCCGGTGGTAGTGGTAGTCGCTTATGGCCTAAATCTCGTGCAGCCTTGCCCAAGCAATTTTTGCGTTTAACCTCAAATTTAACGATGTTGCAAGAAACGGTTGCTAGGCTAAATGGTATTGTGATTGACCCGCCCATTGTGATTTGTAACGAATCACATCGTTTTTTAGTGGCTGAACAGCTTCGGCAACAGAATATTCACCACGGTGGTATTCTGCTTGAACCTATGGGCCGCAACACGGCCCCGGCAATCGCCTTAGCAGCTCTGCAGGCTCGATTAAAGGGTGAGGATCCTACGTTATTGGTATTGGCCGCAGATCATCTTATTAACGACGTGCCTGCTTTTCACCAAGCTATAGCTGAAGCAGAAAAACTGGCTGAACAAGGCAAGCTTGTCACCTTTGGTATAGTGCCTGACAGTGCACATATCGGTTATGGCTATATTCGCCGAGGCGATGTTGTTACCAGTGGCACTAAGGGTTTTGATGTGGCGGAGTTTGTGGAAAAACCTGATTTGGCAAAAGCTCAACAATATGTGGAGTCGGGCGACTATTACTGGAACAGTGGTATGTTTTTGTTCAAAGCCAGCCGTTATCTTCAGGAGCTGGAAAAATACGCTCCTGAAATGCTGGATATTTGCAAACGGGCCATTGCCAGTGAAACACCAGATTTAGAGTTTGTGCGGGTTGATGCCGATATATTTTCTGGTTGCCCTGATGACTCCATCGACTATGCCGTAATGGAAAAGACCGATGCCGCTGCCGTGGTTCCCCTGGATGCTGGCTGGAGTGATGTAGGCAGTTGGACGTCCTTATGGGATACGGCAACCGACAAAGATGAAAACAACAATGTCATTATTGGTGATGCCATATTGGATGGGGTAAGCAATAGTTATATTAACTCTGAACAGCGCTTGATTTCAGTGGTTGGCCTGGACGATGTGGTCGTGGTGGAAACCAAAGATGCGGTGTTAGTTGCTCATAAAGACAAAGTGCAAAACATTAAAAATGTGGTGAATCGCTTAAAAGCTGAAAAACGCCCAGAATTCGAATTTCACCGCGAGGTATTTCGGCCTTGGGGAAGTTATGACTCGATTGATAACGGTGAGCGTTTCCAGGTTAAACGTATTACGGTTAAACCCGGCGAGAAATTATCTGTACAGATGCATCACCATCGCGCCGAACATTGGATAGTCGTGGCCGGTACAGCCAAGGTTACCAATGGCGAACAGACCTTATTATTGTGTGAAAATCAATCTACTTATATTCCGGTAGGCGTCATTCATGCTCTTGAAAACCCCGGGAAAATTCTTCTTGAACTGATTGAGGTTCAATCAGGCACTTACTTGGGCGAAGACGACATAGTGC
>JBKEFM010000183.1:0-8332 GCA_046709505.1 Paraglaciecola sp.
GGATTCACGGTCACTATAGGACAGCATTCAGTTAACCCATAGCCTTCTAGCAATACATGACCGGTGAGTTTTTCCCAGCGCTTGGCTACCGAGCTTTGCACAGCCATGCCCCCCCCGAGGGAAAATTTCACCTGGCTAAAGTCCAGTTTGGCAAAACTCGGGGTATTAAGCAGTCCATTAAATAATGTATTTACCCCGGTTAATACGGTAAAGGGTGTTTTGGCCAACTCAGCAACAAATCCTGGCATATCCCTAGGATTGGTGATCAACAGGTTGGCGCAGCCAAATTTAACAAACACCAGGCAGTTCGCCTGTAAGGCGAATATATGATAGAGCGGCAACGCGGTGACGACGATTTCCTTACTTGGAACGATCACCGTTTCCAAAATGCTCGAAGCCTGAGCTAAATTAGCCAGCATATTGCGATGGGATAACATAGCGCCTTTTGACGGCCCTGTAGTACCACCTGTGTATTGTAAAAAAGCCAGATCATTAACATCAAAATCAGGCCGTTGATAATCAACATTTTTGCTGCGCTGCAACACTTCCACAAAAGACTTAGCGTTTGGCAAATGGTAAGCAGGCACAAGCTTCTTGATATATTTCACAACAAAATTGGTTAACAGTTTTTTAACAGGAGACAACATGTCACCCAATTTTGTCACAAGCACAGTTTCAACTGCAGTATCGGCTATAATCTTGCTTAATGTACAAGCAAAGTTTTCGACTATCACTATGGCTTTTGCCTGTGAGTCCACCAGTTGGTGTTTAAGCTCTCGGGGAGTATACAAAGGATTAACATTCACCACGACCATACCAGCCCGTAAAATACCAAATAGTGCCACTGGATATTGCAACAGATTTGGCATCATGATGGCAACAGCATCGCCTTTTTTCAACCCCGAATGTTGCAAGTAGGCAGCAAAGTTACGGGACAAGCTATCCAATTCACTGAAGGTAATACTCTTGCCCATATTGATATAACTGGTATTGGCCCCGTAAGTCTGTACCGCTTGTTCAAATACATCGACTAATGAAGAATATTGCTCCGGATCGATGATCTCAGGAACTCTAGAGTCGTAATGTTTTAACCAGATTTTTTCCACACTGCCTCCTAGGCATGACCCCAATCGCTCTCGATTGTCTAATAATTACGCACGTAAATTACAGGCATATTATATTGGTGATTTTATAGAGCCTTCCATGATAACCAAAGTGGGCTTAAAGATAAACGCCGAAGTATACAAGTGGTTAACATTCTATCGCTATGCTGTTTTTAGAAACTCCATAATATGTTTAGCCACACCAGCCGAATTGTCCATATGCGGGTGATGAGAACCTTCACAGTGAGCCACAGTGATCGTTTTCACCCAGTTGTGACGCTGCTTAACCGATTCTTTCATCATGTCATAACCATCCTTGGCAATAATCACCAATACCGAACACGTGATTGCCTTAAGAAACGACTCAGCCTGGCCTTCAGTCAGGCGTAAGGACGATAAGGTACGCAAGCGTCTGTCTGTACGAAACTTCAGTTCGCCATCAAGTTCATATAAATTACGTGTCACCAGCAACTCAGCGCATTGCTCACTAAATTTACCGGCTATGGCCCTGGCACGAATAATCGACTGCTTGTCGGACGGGTGCCGTGCTTTGCTAGTCTGATTAGCCAACCGGCTTTGTGCAGATTCTCTAAGCTGTAGCGCGCTGCTTTTGGCATCCTGAGTCATAGGACCCAAGGATTCGATGGCGATATATTGGCTGACTTTTTCTGCAAAAGCGGCACTGTACAACGAGGCAATGATACCGCCCATAGAATGGCCGAGTAAGATAAATTTCTGCCATTGTTGCTGTTCGACTAACTCGTGTAGATCATGCACATAATCCAGCAAATGGTATTGGCAATCCGTACTGCGATGACCCGAACGACCATGGCCGGCAAAATCTAATGCCACAACATAGTAATCAGACAAATATGCAGATAAAGGTATAAAACTCGCTGCATTATCTAACCAACCATGTAATGCGATCATTAATGGTTTTTCAGGGTCGCCAAACGCCAGACCACCAAGGGTAATGTTACTTAAGGTAAATTCTACTTCTTGCATATTTCATCCATAAAAAAGCGGCCTGTGGCCGCTCAATAAAAAGCTCCCTCTAAAGGTAGCGTTGTGGGTCGCCGACTATTAGCGGTTTCTGGGTTCTTCTGTTTGCGTTTTTCTGACCGGAGTTTTATTACTGCGAGTGTGACGATTACGATTAGTGGTACTGCGTAATATTACCCGGTTATTGAAAGGTCTGTTGTAATACCCCCCGTAACGCCAATAATCATAAGGCCAGACGCTGATCATATTGACGTCCACACGTTGTATTTCTTTCCACAAATAATAACCACTGGCATCTAGTGTCGGAAAAACATATTGATGCTCCCCAACCAGACCATCTTCCAGACCAGAAAAATCACCGGTGAAGGTCATAGTGCGCCCTTTTTGGTACACCATAGGATCTATAAAGCCGTTTACATATACCCGAAACCGGCCAATGCTTTCATCACCGGCAAGGGGCCGTCCATAAGAGGCTAGGGGATAATAGACCAGTTCAAGCATGGTTTTTTCTGACTTGTTTTCAATTTTCGCGATAACACCGCCCCAGCGCGCTTTTTGCCCAATCGCTTCTTCGGTACTTGACGCTGCATTTTCATAACTGATCAATTGCGCACCATCAGGCATTTGAATAGGTTCTGGTAAAGTGGAACAAGCCGTAATCCAAAGGGCTACTAATAATATGCTTATTTTAGAATACATAATGTCCTCAATGATGATAAAAAATGATTAAACTAACATACTTCAGATGATGGGGAATATTAACTGAACCCTCACTGAATTAAAGGTTTAACTTGAACCGTGCCTTCACGCAAAGGTATTAACTCCGAGTAATTGTTGGATTTCACCTCTTTGTTGCTCTTTGGAAATACTGTGATATGCATCAACGGCATTCTGACTGCGCAAGCTGAGTTGTTCAGTGATAGTTTGCCGCTGGTGATAGCTCTGGGCTTGCTCAAAAGACCCCACCCCATCCTGGCGAGCGGCTGAGCGCTCCTGATCAAGAGTGCCTAATATGGTATTAACACCCGTTTTATCGGTGCCATTTTCCCGCTGGGAATTAGATTTTGCCAGTTGAGGGGTAAGTGAGCTTTGTAAGGCGCCTAATGACGAATCAACTTTCACACATACAGACCTGTATAACTAAAGATAATTAAGGACAAATTAATTTATAGCATATTTTTTGGCTGAGGTGCCCAATAATAACGCTTATTTATGACGTTCATTTGGTTTTTTATTTTACCTTACTCTTTGCCGGGCAATTTTTTCCAGGTAACTTTATCCCGTAAATAAACAGGTTGGATTTCACCGGCCTCCTGAGTTTGCCCACGTTCGATACTTTGCTTAACCAATGGCAACATAAAACGTGCATCAGGATAGAGAATGTCTTTACTTATTATTAATGTTTCTTGTGCTACCAGTTCTGTCATTAGCTGTGGGTAAGCTGCCCACCCCGTACCTACCCCTTGAGCAATGCCATCAAATGCCAGTAATTTGTGGGCTTCTTCAGGTGGCAGCACTTGTTCTTCGTCCACCAAGTTAACCACACCATTTTGTGCCTCATAACGGGCAAAGTAGACCTCACTCATACGGGCATCTATGGCGCTAAAAACAGTTTGGGCCTGACCTTGTTCCAGGGCTTGTTGAGCCATAGCCGCCAGAGTAGACACCCCCACTACAGGTAATCCCGTACCCAGGGCCAACCCTTGTGACATACTCGTAGCAATACGCACACCGGTAAAGCTACCCGGGCCCCGGCCGAAACCTAAATAATCCAGCTGGTCTAAGCTGATATTGGCCTGGGTTAATACCTCATCAATCATAGGTAATAAACGTTGACTGTGTTGCTGTGGGCAAATTTCAAAGCGGTGGAATAGCTCACCGTCAATTTCCAGCGCTACAGAGCAGGCCTCAGTAGCGGTATCGATTACCAAAAGGTTCATTGTGCATCCTTAATACTTATTTCAATGTCGCTAACTTTTAATTCAGCGTCGGCATGAATTTGTTCGAGAAATGCCAATGCCTTGGGCAAGTCCCGGGTGCGTCGCATATCGGGCAAACTGGCTAAGAAAATCTTGGCATAATCTTTAGTCACTAGGCGATTATCACAAATAACCAACACTCCCCGGTCGGTTTCATCACGGATCAACCGCCCCGCTCCTTGCTTTAAGGCGATGGCTGCCTGGGGGATCTGAATTTGTGCAAAGGGATTCCCCCCGCCTTTACGACACTCTTCAATTCTAGCCTGTAGCAACGGATCATCCGGCGAGGCAAAGGGCAATTTATCTATCAATACGCACGTTAGATCGTCGCCGCGCACATCCACCCCTTCCCAAAACGCCCCGGTTCCCAGTAATACGGCATGTTTGTTTTTTACATATTCTTCTAGCAAAGCCCGTTTGGTCGTAGTGCCTTGTACTAAAATCGGGTTATCAATTTTACCTTCCAGTAAGCTGGCGATTGCCCGCAGTGTGGCATGACTGGTAAATAGCAAAAAACAGCGCCCCTGACTGGCGGCAATCAATTTAATAGAAATATCCAGTAAGGTGGCACGCATTTCTCTGGCGTTAGGCTCAGGCAAAAACCTGGGCACACAAAGCATCGCCTGTTGCTGGTAATCGAAGGGGCTGTCCAGGGCCAGCGTCTTGGCATCGTTTAAGCCCATTTGCCGCTGAAAATGCTCAAAGCTATTGCCCACCATCAGCGTCGCCGAAGTAAAAATCCAGGTACGCTTGGGGTTGGCAACAAAACTGGCAAATTTTTTGGATATACTCAACGGGGTAAGGTGTAACACGATATGGCGCATGGTCGTCTCATACCACAAACTGACACCCTGCTTATTTACATCAGTCAAGCGTTCTAATTTGCCCCTCGCTTCACTGACCCGCTCGAATATACTGTCGAGATCTTTGTCACGATTAAGATGCAGCTTGATCACTTCGTACAATACATTAAGTGCATCGGCCAGCTTGCTGATCTGGGTTTGTACCTCGTCGCGACCCAGCATTTCCCGCCAGTTACCTTTTTGCGCTTTTTCGGGAAACAATAAACGCAGATCGGCAGCGATCATTTTACATTTCTCGGCACTAGCGTGTAACTGTTTGGCATCTTTAAGCGTAGTGCGATACACCAGCTCTATGTCACGGCTGATGTCCTGCAGTTGACGACTGGATAAGGCTTCACCAAAATATTCACTGGCAATATCTGGAATTTGATGGGCTTCATCAAATACCACCACATCGGCTTCGGGTATAAGCTCACCAAAGCCGGTATCCTTTAAGGCCATGTCGGCAAAAAACAGATGGTGATTGACCACAACGACGTCGGCATCAAGGGCCTTACGCCGCGCTTTGATCATATAGCAGTCTTCATAATCCGGGCAATCCTTACCCAGACAATTATCGGCAGTAGAGGTAACAAAAGGTAGCACTTTGGCATCCTCCGCCAGGCTTTTTAAATCTCCCATATCCCCGGTTTTGGTGCTGGTCGCCCACTGCCTAACTTCAGACAGCTCCACCATAGTATTCCTGTCTACCAAGGTGCTATTTCCACCATGCTGACGCAAGCGGTGTAAACATAAATAATTAGCCCGGCCTTTTAACAGGGCTGTTTTGCTGTTATTACCCAGCGCTTTTTTAATCAAGGGTAAATCCCGATGAAATAGCTGTTCCTGGAGATTTTTAGTACCGGTTGAAACGATGATCTTCTTACCCGACTGCAAGGTTGGCGCCAGATAGGCAAACGTCTTGCCTGTACCTGTTCCGGCTTCAACTATAAGAGGGATTTTTTTAGCAATAGCATCTGTCACAGCGCTGGCCATGTCTGTTTGCGCCTGGCGCGGGGTGAAGCCAGCGATAGCCGTGGATAAAATGCCATCTTTGGCAAACAATTTAGAAGTATTCGACATAGTGCGTAAGACTAAAACCCATACAGAAAAAAAAGACATGGGATTATGCCAAACTCTGGGCGATTAATCAGACATTAATCGCCCTTAAAGGGATAAAGATTTAAAAATATCAGCAGGTGAAATTTTATATTCCCAACCTTTAAGGCTAATAACACTTTATTCATGCAGGGTTATCCACTTAGCTCCACCAGACACTACATGTAGTGGCTCCCTTATTTTGTCATTTAGGTCTTTTTAGGGCAAAACGGTCATACGTGATTATTGACATTCAAACGCTCATTCTGCGCAAAACCTAACTACGCCTTGATTAAGCTGAACGACCGTTGGTCGCTCTTTGAGTCAGTCAGCTATTGGGTAGGTCGGTGCCATAAGGAGCCGATAGTTTTGATGGAACAGCGTCTCTGAAAATCCTCAAGTCAGCCTCCGAGCACCTTTTAGCTATGCTAAAAGGTGCTCAAACCAACACAAACGGGAGGCTGTTATGTCATTTTACTTGGGCATTGACTTACATTTAAACAATCACGTCGTGGTTGTCATAGATGAAGAGGATAATAAAGTTGTGGATAAGCGTATCGACAAAAATTTACACGCCACACTTGAATTACTTGCCCCTTACAAGGAGCAGATAAAAGCGGTGGCCATTGGTCTTAATATCTAACCAAAGCTCGCCGCTTTCTTATAAGCAGAGCGCTGTTGCACTTTTGCCAAATAAGCCAAGGTGTTATCCCGACCTTTAAGCAAACCAAGACTAGATGCAATTTCTAGCATGATTTGCATCATAATGTCGGCAGCTGTGAATTCAGTGCCAGCAAAATACTCGCGCTCAGTCAAAACAGATTCAATATAACCAAAGTCTAAAGCCACTTCTTTGGCAATATAGCCGTCCATTTTCTGGTCGCCGCTGCGGGTTTCCATACTCATAAATAAACTAAACATCACCGGTAATGCCAAGGATCCTTCAGCAAAATGCGACCACTCCAGATATTGATAATAGGCTTTGGTCCCCTTTTCAGGGCGTAAACGTTTTTCAACGTCTTGGTCCAAAATGTATTCCATTATGGTACTAGACTCACACAAGGTAATATCACCATCAACAATAATGGGTGCTTTACTCAGCGGGTGAACTGCTTGCAAACTTGGAGGTGCTAAATTGGTCTGAGCATCGCGCTGATAATCAACACGTTGATACTCCATGCCAAGTTCTTCTAACAACCACAATACGCGTTTAGAACGCGATTTATTTAAATGGTGTACTGTTAACATAATATTTCTCTTTAAAGGTTGTTATCAATTACAATTCGTCAGGACCAACACGTATGACAAGCTTGCCAAAGTTTTTGCCTTCCAATAAACCAATGAAAGACTCAACTGTATTTTCTAAGCCCTCGACGAGGTCTTCACGATAAGTTATTTTTGCCTCTTTTAACCACTGGGACATGTCTTGACTGACCAATATCCAGATTGTCCTATCCCAAGGGTCTTATTAAAGAGCAGTGACTAATATTTCTCGGCTGATATCGGGTGTAAGGGCGCTATGTTCACCTAACTTCACCATACGGTGTTGCGTTAGTTTTTCGATTAACAAATCAATATCAGCTGCACCAAAATCAACATGGGATAAACGAGGGAGTATAGGTAAAATAAAACGTCATTTTTCATGAAATGACGATACAACTTACCTCATATTTTGTATATCGACATCCCTTTTATATCAATAATGTCCCGACTGTCGGCGAACTGTCGCTATTACTCAACTATTTTTACGTAATTCAGAATTCAAAACAAGCGCCGCCCACTGTTGTGCAAACCAGTTTTGAACATTGCTTTTGTTTCTGATGAAGAACTGCTTTTATTCGAGCAGACTTATCTGAGGCGGCGCAATAATTCTAAGACTTCATCATTTTTTATATTCAGGTGACTGAGTATCTTTTGGAGCACCAATGGATCTTCAATACTTGGAATAACTGGGGCTGAATGTCCGGTGATCGCTCATAGACTAAACCGCTCGCGCGGCAGGGTTGCCGCTTTAATCTTGTAATTTAATTGATCATTACTGATCCGCTTCTAGGCTTAGTAAAGAATTATGCAAAATAGTAAAGAATTATCTAGATGCAAAATTATCTAGACACCCACGTTAAATAGTTTGTCCATATAATCACATCACATTATTGGTATTGCCTTATAGAAGCGGGCTCAAGGGTAAATCTCATTTAAAATGAGTCTGTGAGGCAGTCAAAAGGATTGAATGATAGATTTGAGCCAGATTGGGGGGCAACACTTCAGCGCACTTAACTATTCGGTGCTGCTTTGTCTTCTTTGATGT
>JBKEFM010000184.1:0-8294 GCA_046709505.1 Paraglaciecola sp.
GTAAACTCATTATATGTTCGCAGAGAAGATTTTTAGGGACGAGACCATCTAATGTTTCTAGGCAATGACTAATTGCCATTTTTCCAAGCCATGCGCCACTACCTTTGTCGCCGATCACAAAACCATGACCTCCTATTTCTAGGTGTTGACTGTTATGGATAGCTATCCCAGAAGAGCCAGTGCCTACTATCACAATGGCTCCGTCTTGACCTAAATGAGCGCCCAGACAAGCAATATGTAAATCAGTCGTTACGTGCCAGCTAGCAAAGGGTAGAGACTGTTTAAGAAATGCTTGTTTAACTTGAGGAATATTAATACCTGCCAAGCCAATTCCCGCATGGATGTTGTTTACGGTTAATCCTTTGATATTCGCCTTGGCGATGACTTTTTGACTGGCTTCAAGTACCGCATCAACCGAACCTGTTAAGTTGCGAGCAGCATTAGCCGGACCTGCAGTCGCTTCAGCCAAAAGGTTTCCCTGTGCATCTTCCAGGCGAGCTTTACATTTGGTGCCGCCGCCATCAATGCCTATAAAGATGCCTGGTGTATTAGTCAAAAAACAATTCCTCTTTCTTTAGAACGATACATATTTTTTATCCACGATTGACTGGTAAATTTACACACATTTATAGTTGAATCTATACATTACACGTGGAATATCAGTCGATTAATATAACAATCTAGGTAGCATTGCTGATCATTCTAATGACAGCGTTGTCATTTATCTTACCTGTTATTCAACTATTTGCAACGTTTTGAATTTGTACTGCACTTATTGAGCTACTTTTTTAATGATTTTCACCTATAAACGGTATCTAATAGTTATGAAAATACCCGTAATCTTCAATTAATTTACGATTCTCGTTATCAGCCCACTGATAGTAACCTTGGTCGCTTAATTCGCTGGCAGCAGCTTTATCTAATAATACAATAGCATTTTCATGCATTTGTAACGCAGATGCTGGACACATGGCTGAAACACCACCGGTAATCATATCTTTAACCGCACTTGCTTTGTTAGCACCCGTAGCCATTAACAGCACATAACGAGCACCCATAATAGTCGCAATACCCATAGTCATTGCCATGGTGGGTTGCTTTTCATCGGGCTTAAATAACCGGCTGTTGTCGGCAATCGTTTGTTGGGTCAGTGTTTTAATACGGGTACGTGACGACAAGCTTGAAGTTGGCTCGTTAAAACCAATATGCCCATTAGCACCGATACCTAAAATTTGTAAATCAACACCGCCGTGATGTTTGATTTTGTCTTCGTAAGCTAATCCTTGCACTCTTGGGTTTTCGCCTGGTGCACAGGTTGGTAAATGGGTGTTATTTAGTTCAATATCAACATGATTGAATAAATTTTCAGCCATAAAGCTGCGATAGCTTTGTGGATTGGATGGGTCTATTTGGTGATATTCATCTAGGTTGAATGTGGTGACGTTTTTAAAGCTAAGGTCGTTCGCCTTATGTAGAGCAACTAACTGTTTATATAAACGAATAGGTGTACTACCTGTCGCTAAGCCTAATACAGGCTCAGGTTTCTTTTTAATTAGCTCTTTTACCCATTGCGCTGCACTTTCGGCAACTTGTTGAGCATTATCATAAATAATAATTTGCATAAAACTTCCTTTAACCTAAATTTTCAAACTGTATTATTTTATAATAATAATTTGCGTATCAGTGGTTCTTTATTTTTGAGTGGTGCAACTCACCACTTGATAATTAACAGAGGCTAAAGTACCAACGTTTCATCTTGATTTTTCCAGCTTTGCTTGCCTGATAACGAAGGAGCGTTGCTTAATGCATGCGCTAGCTAATACCAAGTTTTGCTTCGAGCAAACCCATTACTTTAATGACTCTTTACCGTCATTGATGTGTTCATATATACTCTGTTTTTTCTGACAGCGCTGTCATTTTGCAACAATAGTAATGATAACGTACATTAAGCTAGCGGCAATAGGTGACAGCGCTGTCATTTGATTGTAATCTAATTGATATAAATAAACTCCGCAACATTTTTTACAAAATAAACACATGATGCCCCATATGTTTAACCAACAAAATGCTTGTTTCCTGATCAAAAACAAGTATTAAAAGATTATTTAAGTAATTGAAATTGAATGAGTTAATATTAACTTTAAGCGTTAGGCTTAGTTCTAGTGACTAAATATAAAAATGGTGCTTGATACAACAATGAAAACAAAAACTACCATTAAAGATGTGGCTGAATTAGCAGGTGTGTCTTTTAAAACCGTTTCGCGAGTAACCAATAATGAAGGGTCAGTTCGCAAGGAGACGTTGCAAAAAGTTAACGACGCTATTCTCCAATTAAACTATCAGCCTAATAACGCAGCAAGAAATTTAGCGGGAAGTAAATCTTACTCTTTAGGGTATGTGTATGACAACCCAAACGCTTATTATGTGTTGGATATGCAAAATGGAATATTGGCAGAATGCAGAGAACGCGGCTATGAATTGGTCATTCACCCATGTTCGGCCAATAATAAAAATATCGTAGATGAATTAGCTACTATGATTAAACGTTCGCAATTAGCTGGCTTGATCATCTCACCTCCACTATCAGAAATGCCGGATGTACTGAGTGCGTTAGATGATATGAATATTCCCTTTATTCGGATTATTTCAGCCAGTGAGGTGAGTCAAGAATCGTCTCCCTGTGTATATATTAATGACCGAGATGCAGCTTTTGACATCACCGAACACTTAATAGAACAAGGCCATACTAAAATTGCGTTTTTACGAGGGGACGAGAATCACCGTTCGAGTCATGAGCGCAAAATTGGTTATTTAAATGCTTTGAATAAGTACAATATCCCTATTGTTGATGATTATCAGATTGACGGCTCGTATTCTTTTGAGTTTGGAGTTCAAGGAGCTAAGCAGTTATTATCCTTAACGGAGCCTCCTACTGGGATATTTTCCTGTAACGATGAAATAGCGGCTGGAGCACTATTTGCGGTGCGTTTACAAGGTCTCAATGTGCCTGACGATATGGCTATTGCAGGTTTTGAGGATAGTCCATTTTCCCGTCAAACTTGGCCAATGTTAACCACTGCAGCACAGCCTACGAATATTATTGCGCGTAAAGCGGCTGCGTCTTTGATCCAACATTTAGTGCATTTACGTTCACCTAAAACCAGTTCAGACAGTATCCCTCATCTACACTTTAGGCCGCAATTAGTTAAACGTGAATCTACTCTTTCAACATCTGGAAAATAATATGTTGAGACGACCTCGATCATTAGTATTGTGGGTGGGGGCATTGCGGGTTGGATGACAGTTAACTCATTATTACAAGTCTTGACTAAACCCATATTTCCTTGGTCGAGTCTGCTGTCATAATTATTATTGGTGTAGGTGAGAGCGCTACTCTTTTCCTGAAGGCCTACTTTCGCCAATCCGAGATAACCAACTTGTAAGCAGGCAAGCTGCCTAAAAACATATTAAGCTTGATTGCTGCTGTTACTTAGTCGCTTGATATTAACTACATTTGTTTTTTAAAAAAGTGAAATGTGGTCAATTTTATGAGGTAAATCTAAACAAAAAGGTTTGAGGTGTTTTATAAAGAATGTCTCTGATGTGTAGATAGCTAAGCTACATTTTTTCTGGCTAAACTCTAGTTTAGCTACGTCTATATTCACTTGGTGAAACACCGACTAATTTTTTAAAGCTTTTTGAAAAATTAAAAATGTTTGTGTACCCCACGTAACTAGCGATATGTTGAACCGGCCAGCGAGTATTGATTAATAAGCTCTTCGCGCGCGCTATGCGTAAATGAATAAGTTTTTGTATGGGGCTTTTACCAAATTGTGCTTGGCACAAACGGTGGAAATGCGGCGGTGAATAGTGTAATTGATCACACATAGCTTCTATCGTCCAGTTGTACTGAAGACGTTTTTCGATATCTTGAAATAGGTTATGTAGTCGATTATTCGTCTTGTTTTGATTGTCACCTCGCAAGGTAGCATTCAGATAATGGCTTAATATTGGCATAACACCTTCGCGCAACCTCGCATCCGGTTCGCTATACAAAAGTTCCATGGCAAAATGTAATGGCTTAAGCTGTTGATCGCTAATGACGATGGCTTGCTTCAAAGCAATATGTTGCCAACGTTTTGTATCCGCAAGGTTTAGCCAAATAATGTCCCATTGCTCTCCAGCTATACTTATCTCAAAACTCTGCTTGGTTGGCAAAATGGCTAAAGTATTGGCAACTAATAAGTATTCGTTGTCTATAGTGGTTAACTTACCTTGCCCTTTCAGGGTATAAAACAACGTATGTTCAAGGGGGGCAGTGCGCGCAACGCAATATTTTCCTGATAGGTTAGAACATCCTGCTAAAGTAATGTCTAGGTGTTTCATTTCAGCAAGGACATCTAAATCAATAAAGCGTTCATAGCAGTTTTGACCAATATCTAAGAGGTCTTTAATACGATTTTTCATAAATTAGATGATAGCTTTGGATAAAAACATGCGAGCTTTAAGCATAATATAAACCTAGATTTTTAGCTATATTAGGTAACATGAACACAAAGCTACATTGTGCATCTAACATTATGCATCCAACATGCCCACGGGAAATACTATGACGACATTAGATCACATTATTCAGCGCCGCGATTGGGAAACGCAATTAACCACGCAAATCAATACAGTCGGCGCGCATAGTCCACTTAATGGCTATCAATCTCTTGCTGATGCGCGTCACAAACAACACCCACAAAGGCAGCTATTAAATGGTCAGTGGGAATTTAAACTATTTGATAAACCCGAATCGGTAGATGCATCATTTCTTAATGCAACTCTTCAGGTCAACTGGCAAAAAATACCAGTACCCTCAAATTGGCAACTTCAGGGTTTTGATAAGCCTATTTATTGCAACGTAAAGTATCCTTTTGCGGTCAATCCGCCCTTTGTCCCCAGCGATAACCCAACAGGCTGTTATCGAACTGTATTCGAAGTGACTCAAGAACAATTAAGCCAGCGTAATCATATTATTTTTGACGGAGTGAATTCGGCGTTTCACTTGTGGTGCAACGGCCAGTGGGTGGGATATTCGCAAGATAGTCGTTTACCCAGTGAGTTTGATTTACAACCATTTTTGATGGTGGGTAGAAACCGTATAGCCGTAATGGTGATACGTTGGAGCGATGGCAGTTATCTTGAAGACCAAGATATGTGGTGGCTAAGTGGTATATTTCGCGATGTCGTTTTACTGACCAAACCGCAACAGCAAATTTGCGACGTATTTATCACCCCCGATTTAGACGCTTGTTATCGCGATGCTACTTTGGCCATCAAAACGACCATCAATGCCCCAAGTAATTATTCGGTAAGCGTTCAAGTATTTGATGGCGACACAGCCCTCTGTGAACCTCACACTCAAAGCACTAACAATAAAAGAGTAGATGAAAAAGGAGGTTGGGATGATGTGGTATTCCAGAGTATTTCAATAGAAAACCCTCGAAAGTGGACCGCTGAAACTCCTAACTTGTATCGCTGTGTGGTAAGCCTGCAAGATGAACAAGGTAACACTGTTGACGTAGAAGGTTATGATGTTGGTTTTAGAAAAGTCGAAATGACGGATGGTCAATTATGTGTAAACGGCAAGCCGCTGCTAATACGCGGTGTTAATCGCCACGAGCATCATCCAGAAAACGGCCATGCAGTAACAGAATCAGACATGATCACTGATATTAAGCTGATGAAACAAAATAACTTCAATGCGGTGCGTACCGCCCACTATCCGAATCATCCTCGTTGGTATGAGTTATGTGATGAGTTAGGGCTTTATGTGGTGGATGAAGCCAACATAGAAACCCACGGTATGTTTCCTATGGGCCGATTAGCTGCTGACCCTCAATGGGCTGGTGCATTTATGTCACGTTATACGCAAATGGTAGAGCGCGATAAAAACCATGCCTCTATTATTATTTGGTCGTTAGGAAATGAATGCGGATATGGTGCAAATCATGATGCTATGTACGCTTGGTCAAAAAGCATTGACCCATCACGACCAGTGCAATATGAAGGCGGTGGTGCCAATACCTCTGCTACGGATATTATTTGTCCCATGTATGCACGAGTTGATTATGATCTTGAAGACGAAGCGGTCCCTAAATATTCAATTAAAAAGTGGCTCAGCTTACCAGGTGAAACCCGTCCGCTTATTTTATGTGAATATGCCCATGCGATGGGTAACAGCCTAGGTAGCTTTGATGATTATTGGCAAGCCTTTAAGGAATACCCACGTTTGCAGGGGGGCTTTATTTGGGATTGGGTTGACCAAGGTTTATCAAAAACAGATGAAAACGGCGTGCATTATTGGGCCTATGGTGGTGACTTTGGCGATACAGTGAATGATCGGCAATTTTGCATCAACGGCTTACTATTTCCTGACCGTACTGCTCACCCTAGTTTGTTCGAAGCTAAATACAGTCAGCAACATTTACGATTTACCTTAGCGCCTATCGCTAAAAAGAAAGAAACAACGTCCTTAGCTCAAAACGAATATACGCTCACTATTTTTAGTGACTATGTGTTTAGAACCACAGATAACGAGAAGCTAGTGTGGAGACTGATGCAAAATGGTATTGCGGTTGAGCAAGGCGATGTCACCTTGAGTATCGCACCACAAAGTACAGTCAACATTGTCATTAAACCTTCCACTCAATTTGAAACAGGTGCTCAGTATCATCTTAATATAGACGTTGAACTGGCCGACAACTGCAGTTTTGCAGCAGCAGGCCACGTAATGGCAACCGAACAATTTGCTTTAGCCAATAGCCAAAGTTTAATCAGTACTGCTTTTACAAAACCAAGTTCTCAATTAAGCACCCAAACAAACGTTAGCCTAACTGAAAATAAGGAAACCATTAGTATCCAAGGAGCAGGTTTAATGCTTATTTTTGATCGCCAGACAGGCCTAATTACAAGTTGGCTGCAAGATAACCAACCAGTAATAGTTAGTCCACTGGTTGATAATTTTTATCGAGCCCCACTTGATAATGATATTGGTGTCAGCGAAGTGGATAACCTTGATCCCAATGCATGGGAAGCACGCTGGTTGAATGCAGGCATTGGTAAATGGCAACGCAGCTGTCGTCAGATTAATGCTGACGCCTCAAGTGAAGATGTGCGTATTACTTGTGTTTTTGATTATGAATATGAAAGTGAGTTATGTGCACAAACTCAGTGGATCTATACCGTTAACAATAATGGTGAAGTAAAAGTTAATATTGACGTACGTTTAAATGAAAAGTTGCCACCGCTACCACGTGTCGGAATAAGTGTGGCGATAGCCAAACAAGACAATGTTCAGGTTAAATGGTTAGGTTTAGGCCCATTTGAGAACTATCCAGATCGCAAGTCTGCAGCTCGTATTGGTCAGTTTAATGTGAGCTTAGATGCGATGCATACTCCTTATATCTTCCCAACTGACAATGGCCTGCGTAGCGACTGTCAACTACTCGAAATAGGTAAATTACGAGTACAGGGTGAGTTTTTATTTGCTACAAGTCCCTATTCACAAAACCAATTGGCGGCTGCTAAACATACTAATGAGTTAGTGGTTGATGATGTGATTCATGTGCACATAGACCATCAACATATGGGGGTAGGCGGTGATGATTCGTGGAGTCCAAGTACTCATAAAAAATATCTGTTAAAGCAGAATCGATATAAGTATTCGTTTACCCTAGGTGCAAAAAGATGAAGGCACTTAAATAACCAATAACAGCTCAATAAATGCATAATAACAGACCAACTACTAGTGAAGTGCTCATTAATATACCAGTCTGAGTATTTACACTCAGACTGGTATATTTTGATCTACATTATCAATTTGCACTAGCCATTGACTGTGTGACTCTTTGTATCTGTTGATCCACATCGATTAAATGTCCGGTCTTTATCCAAATTTTTGCGCCAATTTCAGTTGTTTTTAGTGACAACGCATATCTGACAGGGGTGCGTAACCAACTGTGTTGTAACAACGTATCTTGCTGTTCTGTTACGCTGCCTTGTAAAATAAATAATTCTGCTCCGCCTTCGGGGGTAAGTTCCAGATGTGTATTAGGCTGAATATTAATGACAGACACTTGTTCGTGTTCATCGGTAAACAATGGGATAACCGATACCCCTTGCACCTTGGTGTACGGTATTGGTGCTATTTCATGTATATTTAGCCGCACAGGTGTTCTATCTTCAGGTTGAAATTGCCAGAGCTTGACTAGGATCACGCAGCCAGCTTCAGAGCCTGGTGTATGGCT
>JBKEFM010000185.1:0-8248 GCA_046709505.1 Paraglaciecola sp.
CGGGCGACTAAAGATAACCAGATTTTTTTGGGTGCAATTTGCTCAATTAATTGCTCGCGCTTTACCACAAGAGACAGGCAAGCCACATCCTTGCAAAAACGGATTGCGCGCTAAAGGGGCTTATTGATAAATAGCCCTACTGGCTGTCGTTAGTCTGCTGTGCAGGCTTCATTAATATCGCTTCGAATACTTTTTGAGCGGGATAACCGTCAGCGATCATTCCCTGGGATAATTGATACCCCCTCACACCCTTTCGCGTATCAGGCCCTAAAATACCATCAGTCTTGCCTACATCAAAGCCTAATTCGTTGAGTTTTTTTTGCAGTTGCTGCATCTCACTCGACGTATAATTTGGCAGTACGGGCAAATCTTTGGACAAAGGGTTTTTACCTGCTATCCGGTCCGCCAGGTGGCCCACAGCGATGGCATAATATTCAGAGTTATTCCATCCTAGTATCACATCAAAATTTTGATAGGCTAAAAAAACGGGCCCCTGATGGCCAGCCGGGATCAACAATGCCCCCTGTAACTCACCGGCACCAAGGGCACTGCCGTCAGTTTGGGTTATACCCTGGCGTGCCCAAAAAGACAGACTTTGGGAATTGTCTTTGCCGGCCAATTGATAATCAAAGCCTTCAGGCAGTGACACCTCCCTGCCCCACTTGTAACCACTTTGCCAGCCAAGATGTTGCAAGAAGTTGGCTGCTGAAGCCAGGGCATCTTGTTCACTGCTCCATAAATTAATCTGCCCATCATGATCCCCATCCTGGGCATATTTCATATAGGCCGATGGCATAAATTGCGTCTGCCCCATGGCACCCGCCCAGGAACCCACCATATCGTTGACCTGCAGGGTTTCACGCTCCAGTAGTAACAGCGCCTGTATTAACTCGCTGGAAAAATAGCCGCTGCGTCTTTGGTCGCAGGCCAAAGTAGCCAAAGAATCAATCACCGGTGATGTGCCTTTATAAGAACCAAAATTAGTTTCCAGCCCCCAAAAAGCTAACAGATATGTGCCTGGCACACCATATTGCCGGGTTAATTTGGCGAGAAAATCCCGATGTTTAGCCAACATCTGCTGACCTTTTTGCAGACGCCAGGGAGTCACCCTTTTAGTAAAGTAATCGGTGAAGGTCTGCACAAATTCAGGTTGATTACGATCCAGGGAAATGATTTTTTCACGATACCGGGCTTTGCCCAGCACCTCGGTTACCACATTTTGTGACACCCCGGATAATAAAGCCCTGTCCTGCAACTCACTGATACATTGCTGGAATGAGGCTGCAGGCCCAGATGCCTTGGAAGACGAGATGACCGGCTCCTGAGCAATGACTGAAAGGCTAGTCAGCAGGGAGAACATCCCTGCTACCCGAAAGCCCAAAGAGAAAAAACGTATGAACACCAAATCACTTCCTTTACGATGAATATGCCATCATGCTAAACCAACAGAACAAAAATACTAATTATTATCGGCTGTAGGCCATAAATAATCTGTTCTGTTTATCATTTATCCGTCTGCGTTAGCAATTTCTCGCTGCCAAACACTTTCGGCCATCACGTTCTCGGTTGAATCGATATGATCAAGCCAGGTTTTACCCACCAGATGATCATGTTCATGCTGGAAAATACGCGCCACAAACCCCTCAAACCTGTGGGTATGGGACTGACCATCGCCGTCTTGATAATGCACCTCAACCCATTCCGGTCGCTCAATGTTACCACGCAAGCCAGGTACCGATAAGCAGCCTTCCCATTGCCATACGGTGTTTTCACTGCAAGTTAATATCCGTGGATTAACCAACACTAAAGGCGCCATTTGGGGGGCCTGTGGGTAACGGGGGCTGGGCCGAGAGGCGATAATCATCACAGCCCGGCCGTCAAACACTTGCGGCGCGGCTATTCCTATACCATTGGCCGTTAACATGGTGGCCAGCAGGTCGGCAATAAATTGTATAAACTGGGGTTGGTGAAATTCACTCCCATCGACGGCTTTCGCCGGGGTACGTAAAATTGCTTCGCCAATTTGCGCTATTTGCATATTGTCCTCTTCATAGTATATCTGGGATAATTTTACACCCCAAAAACATCGAATTACATCTATTTATACCCGCCTCCCTTGCAGCCGCTACGCCAATGATTTTTGGGTATATAGCCCCGTGGTACGATTGACTGACCCTATCCAGAACATGACAACGGGATGTTAACCAACCAATTGCAGTTCGGCAAACTCCCGGTACAAAGCACTTGTTTGTAACAAATCCGGATGTTTGCCTATGGCGATAATTCGCCCCTGATCCATCACCACTATACGATCGGCATTGATGACCGTTGCCAGGCGATGGGCAATGATCAAGGTCGTCTTACCCTGCATTAATTCTTCCAGCGCCTGCTTAACAAATTGCTCGTTAGTGGCATCTAACGAACTGGTGGCTTCATCAAGTAGTAATATAGGCCGGTCAGCCAAAATAGCCCGGGCAATGGAAATACGCTGCTTTTGCCCGCCGGACAAACGTACACCCCGCTCCCCCAGATTAGTATTGTATCCCTCAGGTAAGGCATCAATAAACTTATCTGCTCTGGCCGCTTTAGCCGCAGCTTGCACGTCGGCATCGCTGGCATCCTCCCTGCCGTATTTTATATTACTTGTGACACTGGCAGCAAAGATCACCGAATCCTGGGGGACCAGCGCAAATTGCTGACGCAAACTATCCTGGGAAAGATCCCTGATATTGATATCATCCAAAGTAATACGTCCTGCCTGAGTGTCATAAAAACGCAGCAATAACTGGAACAAACTGGATTTACCTGCGCCGCTTGGGCCCACCAGGGCGATGCGCTCACCGGGCTGAATATCCAGATTAATATCTTGTAATACTGCCATGCCTTCCCCTTCAGGGTAAGTAAATTGCACATGCTCAATGCGCAAGCGACCAGTTACCTTTGCAGCCATCTCAACCGGGGCAAGAGCAGGCACAATAGTACTTTGGGTATGTAGCAGCTCCATCAGACGTTCACTGGCCCCGGCGGCCTTTTGAATTTCACCTATCACCTCGCTTATGGTCGCCACACTGCCGCCCGCCATCACAGCGTAAAACATAAAAGCGGTAAGCTCCCCTGCGGTCAGTGTATTGGCTAATACTTGCTGGGCCCCTAACCAGGCGACAATAGTAATGGCACTGATGCTGATCCCCATGATGCAGGCAATCAGCAGGGCGCGATATTTAATGCGTTTTTTAGCCGCTTGCATCACGTCCTCAACCCGGCCAAAAAACATGGTGCGATCGCTCTGCTCGTGTGAATAGGCTTGAACGGTGTGAATTTCATGGAGTGATTCGTCTACATAGGCACCTAGGTCTGCCACACGATCCTGACTTTTACGGGCATACAGGCGTACTTTACTGCCAAAAATGCGAATAGGTAATAATACTATAGGTACGGCTATTAACACATACAGGGTCAGCATTGGGCTGGTAAATAACATCAGCAGTAGGGAGCCGATAAACGTAATACTCGCTCTAAGCGCCATAGACAGGCCCATGCCCACCACTGACTGCAACACAGTAGTATCACTGGTAAAACGGGATATCACCTCACCTGTGCGGGTCTTTTCGAAAAATGCCGGTGGCAGGGTTAGCAAGTGAGAATACACCTTCTTGCGAATATCTGCACTGACTCGCTCACCTAACCAAATCATCAGATAAAAGCGAAAATAGGCCGCCACACTGCCAACCAGGGCGATGCCCATCACCACCAACACCATTTGATTGAGCTTATCGGCATTATTGGCCACAAAACCCTGGTCCACGACCTCTTTGACGCCTTGTCCAAGGAGCAGCCAGGCCAGGGCACCGATGATCAACGCGACTATGGCACACGCGACTTTGACCTTATAAGGTCTTAACTGGCCAAACAACCAGCGCATAAGTTCTGAGGTTTTAATGGGTTTCACATTTTTCCTTGGGCTATCACGACGTTATCTATGACAGCCCAGGAAATAATGCGCTCACCGATGACGAAGTAGTTAAGTAGCTAGATGTGGGGATTATGGCCCGTATTTAAAGCACAGAGGGAGTAATGTTTTAAGATAGAATGATTTTTTCATTCTCAGTGACCTTGGTGATAAATTGTTTTTTGATTGCCACACATAAAACCACAGAGCGCACAGAGACCATAGAGTAACGATTAAGCGAGAATGATTTTTCATTCTCAGTGACCTCTGTGCCCTCGGTGGTAAATTGTTTTTTTGATTTACACAGCCTACACCCAGAGCCACTTCCCCCACCACAACCGCAAAGTGCGGCTTGATTATGCCTGCTGACATTACTTTTTTAATAAGCCAAACCGGGTAAATATTTGTCATTTCGTACAACCCGTTCATTACGTTAAGTCTGCCTTAATCTTGGGCAGTTAAGCTGATTTATCAAAAACTTAAGAGGGTCACATTTGACTGCTGCTCTTTCGCCCCTCAGGCGGCCATTAAGCCTGTATTACTTGTTGAGATTACTGTGACACCCATGAACCAGACAAACGCTTTGCGAGACAAATTTATTATTTCGCCACATCTGCTTATTTTACTGGTGGCGTTATTTATCACCCTAACCGCTAACCACACTTTTTTTAACAAGGTGCTTGCCGTTTACCCCTGGAGTGAAAACGCCGGATTTATATTATCGTTAGGCATATTATTATTTTGCCTAATCACAGTGTTAAGCTTTATGCTCAGCTGGTTAATGCCCCTACGATTGGCTTTATCTATTCTATTTTTGGTTGCCGCCTCAGCAGGGTATTTCACCGACCAATTTGGCACCCTGTTTGACATTGAAATGATCCGCAATATGCTTGAAACCGATAGTGCTGAAGCCATGAACTTACTGTCTTGGGGGTTAGTATTACGGGTCATTTTGATGGGTATCATGCCTGTAATACTGGTGTGGTGGATCCCCATAGACAAACATCCAAAATGGGCAAATAGACTTATCCGGGCAAAACATTCAGCTTTGACCTTAGTGGCGATTTTCATACTGATGACCGTCAGCCTGTTTTCTACCAGCGGTGAGTATGCAAGCTTCTTTCGCCAGCACAAAGTCCTGCGTTATTACGCCAATCCCCTTCACCCTCTGTATTCTGTTATCAAGTTTGGCGGGCAACAGTTTAGTTCCACAGCCCAACACGACTTTATATCTATGTCATCTTACGCGGCCGTACCAGAAACGGATTTTCACCGGGAATTAGTGATAGTGGTTGTGGGCGAAACGGCCAGAGCGGATCATTTTTCGTTAAATGGCTACCCAAGGAAAACGAACCCATTATTGGAACAGGAACAAAATCTTGTCAGTTTCAGTAATATCAGTTCATGCGGTACGGCTACCGCGATTTCTGTGCCCTGTATGTTTTCCCTATTGGGGCGAGATGACTTTGAGGTAGGTGAGGCTAAATACAAAGAGAACGTATTAGATATAGTAGCCAAAGCCGGCATCAGTGTGCTGTGGCGGGACAATAATTCTAATTCTAAAGGGGTAGCCGATCGGCTGACGTACGAGAGTTTTAAAACTGCCGACAATAACTCGGTATGTGATCCTGAGTGCCGGGATGTAGGCATGTTAAGTGGCTTACAGGAATATATAGACGGCCAGCAAAACGATATATTAATCGTGCTACACCAAATGGGCAGCCATGGTCCGGCCTATAGTGAACGTTATCCTGGCGCATTTGAGAAATTCACCCCGGGGTGTCATACCGGTGAACTAGCTAATTGCACTGATGAAGAAATCATTAATGCTTACGACAACAGCATTTTATACACCGACTATTTTTTATCTGAAGTCATCGCCTTGTTAAAACGCAATACTCCCGGCTACGAAACATCCATGCTGTATATCAGTGATCACGGGGAATCATTGGGGGAAAACAACCTTTATCTGCACGGTATGCCCTATACGTTTGCGCCCCAGGAACAAACCCGGGTACCCATTATTGCCTGGATTGGCGAGAGCTCTGATATCGATTTAGCACAAACACGTACCTTAAAAGATCAAGCTAATTCCCATGACGCTGTTTCCGGCGCGATTTTACAAGCGTTGGAAGTGCACTCAGATATTACCCCACCTGAAGCGCGCCCCTTGTTGATCATGAAAGAAGAACACTAACACCATCATATACCCAACGCTATTGGTGTTGCGCCCAGACAGAAAAGGAGCTCAGCCCCAATCTGCGGGGTCAGCAGGTAGGGTATGTAAACAGGTGATAATCTATTAGCCCGTTTGTAGTGTATTATTGGCTTTTTGAACGATAAGGAATGTTTGTGAGCTGGGTTTTTTTTACATTGGCTGCTGTGATATTGCAGACATGTCGTAATGCTTTGCAGAGTAAGCTCAGTGCTAATATGAGCACCTCTGGTGTGACCTTGGCGCGTTTTTTATTTGCACCACCTCTGGCGCTGACATACTTAGTTGTGCTGTATAGCTTTTCAACTCAATCCATTCCTCAGTTCACTCTTAAATTTGTATTCATTGTTTTACTCGCCTCTGTGATGCAAATTTCTGCTACTTCTTTAATGGTTATGTTATTTAAACAAAAAAACTTTACCGTGGGTGCTGGCTTGGCTAAAAGTGAAGCTTTGGTAGCCGCAGTATTAGGGACTCTATTCTTTGGCAGTCAATTGAGTTGGTTTGGCTGGATAGGTATTTTGCTTGGTGCAGCGGCGATATTTGTTTTGTCCGGTGGTGGCAGAAAAGGTCAGTTAAGCTTTAAAACGGTGATGATAGGTTTGGCGTGTGGCACTTGTTTTGCCCTGACATCATTATTTGTCAGGGAGGCGAGTCATTTGCTAAATGTACCATTTCCGCATAACGCGGCCTGGGTGTTGTTATGGGTGTTATGCATGCAAACGACCTTACTTGTAAGTTATATCTTGGTAAAACACAAAAGTACTTTTGTCGCATTGAGAAATAACGCAAAGATGACCTTAGCCACTAGCATCATCAGTTGTTTGGGTACTATTTGTTGGTTTAGTGCGGTGTCATTACATCATGTCGCCTATGTAAAAACATTGGGCCAAGTTGAAGTGTTATTAACCATGCTGGTCGCTACAATTTGGCTAAAAAACAAAGTGCACAAGCATGAAGTAATGGGGTTATTGCTTATCGCTGTGGCCGCTATTTTAGTGATGTGGGCCTAATATTTTGACGTTGCCAAGCTATAAGATCCCAGCAAAAGAATGCCAGATGGAGCTAGACGTTAAGCGTAGCAAATTTTTGACCTTTGCTGCGCCGGCCTTCAATCGCCAGGAAGCCGACGATTTTATCCGAGCTTTACGTAAACAACACCCTCACGCTAATCATGTGTGTTGGGCTTATATAGCAGGTGCACCCAATACCACTATTCGTTCTATGAGTGATGGCGGCGAACCCAGTGGAACGGCAGGCATGCCTATGTTGAAAGTACTCGAATACAGTGGGTACGGTGACATTGTGGTGGCCATCGTTCGCTACTTTGGTGGCACCAAGCTTGGCACTGGCGGGTTACAACGGGCCTATTCTGATGCGGTGTCGCGGGTGCTAACAGTCTTACCTATGAAGCTTAAGGTTGCACGGACCACCTTGCTATTAATCTACGACTATACCCATGATGGCAGCATATCTCGATGACTAGAACGTTATGACATTGAGGATATGGAACCGAATTATGCTCAGCAAGTGATCCTACGCATTGCCATTGCGAGAAGCAACTGAGCACGTTTAAAACCGAACTCACCAATATCACAGCAGGTAACATTGAGGTTTATCTGGCGGACGCTGATTAACTTATGGTGTTACCTATTCATCACATTTCAACGATTAATCCGGCTTCAGCACCTTAAACCCGCTGACACTGCTGAGAATAGTGGACTGCATAAAGACCATTTTTTTGTTCGAACACTTCAGCTGCCCACTCTTTGAGTCGCTTTTGGATATAACTATGGGCAAAAAACTCACTGCGTTGCTGAATAAAATCAGGGCCCATGTCACCCTCTTGCCAATAGGTAAAAGCAACAACTGAACAAAAATTAGTATTGTCGCCAAGGTGTTTATGTAATCTAGCTAATACATCTCCATGTCCAGACCTATCCAATATCACTGTTGGCTTAGATGCGACAATCTCTGACAGATTTTCATACCATCATTGTGTTGTCATAAGTGCTTAAATTGCTGAGAATTTCTAGGTTACGGCTAGATGTCATGCCAAGGCTTTTAGGCGCATTTTGACCATC
>JBKEFM010000186.1:0-8152 GCA_046709505.1 Paraglaciecola sp.
TGCCTAAGCTCCCTGCGGGCGGGTTTCAAATCCTCAACTACGGCGTTATTTGTATTGGACATAGGAAAGCTATGCCACAACACAAATGCCTGGTATTTGACGATTTGAATTCCCGCTGATCTCTGCACTTTGAGGTCACTTGGGTATTTACCCCCTCTTGGCGCGTTGTTGCAGGTCGGTTTTACGGTGTGTTTTTTTCTGAATGTTTTACTGACCTTTCTGGGTTTTATTCCCGGAGTTATCCATGCTGTCTGGTTAGTACTGAGCAATAAGTCAGGCTAATTACCTATCTGCTCAGAGTTGTTTATTCGCTCGGGGTCTTTACAATGTAGATCGCTTTCTTCACAGGAATTAACAATATGGTTATCAAGCCGAAAATTAGAGGCTTTATTTGTACTAATGCCCATCCAGCAGGTTGTGCTGCCAGCGTGCAACAACAAATTGATTACGTAAAGAGTCAAGGTGACTTGGGTAACGGGCCAAAAAATGTGCTCATTTTGGGGTCTTCCACAGGATACGGCCTGGCTTCCAGGATCGTATCGGCCTTTGGTTATGGTGCTAACACTCTGGGGGTTTGCTTTGAGAAGGCTCCCAGCGAGCGTAAAACCGGTACCGCAGGCTGGTATAATACCGCTGCGTTTCATGCCAAGGCCAGCGAGGCCAATTTGTACGCCCATACCATTAACGGTGATGCCTTCTCCAAAGAGATAAAACAACAGGTGATCGACACCTTAAAACGAGATATGGGCAAGATTGATTTGGTTATCTACAGTCTGGCATCGCCAAGGCGCACGGATCCAGAAACAGGAGAAGTGTACAAGTCTACCCTTAAACCTGTGGGTCAGGCGTACACAACCAAGACTTATGATACAGACAAAGATTTGATCCATGACATATCCCTTGAGCCTGCTAACGAAGATGAGATCCAGCAAACCATTAAAGTTATGGGTGGCGAAGATTGGGAATTGTGGCTGGCCGCACTAGACAAAGCAGATTTACTAGCAGATGGCTGTAAAACCACAGCTTATACCTATATAGGCAAAGAGCTGACCTGGCCCATATATGGGCAGGCTACCATAGGTAAGGCCAAAGAAGATTTGGACAGAGCTGCGGCTGAGATTATTAGCAGCAAAACGAACAAGCATGTTGAGGCTTATGTTTCCTCGCTCAAAGCCCTGGTAACACAAGCAAGCTCGGCCATTCCTGTCATGCCTTTGTATATTTCACTAATTTATAAAGTGATGAAAGAGGAAGGGACCCATGAAGGCTGTATCGAGCAGATTACGGGGTTATTTCAGCAACGTTTATTTGCCGAAAGTCCACCCATGGATGATATGCGCCGTTTGCGTATGGATGATAAGGAAACGAATGACGCTACACAGGCTAAAATAAAGGCGCTGTGGGATCAGGTTACTCAGGATAATTTCCATGAATTAAGCGACTATGCAGGTTATCACCACGAGTTTCTGAAATTGTTTGGTTTTGATCTACAAGGGGTCGATTACGATGCTGATCAAGATCCAATAGCCAATTGGTAATACCATTGAAAAGCCTAAAAAAATCGCCTTAACAGGCGATTTTTTGCTTAAAGGAGCACAATGATTGTTGATTTTTTTGTGTTGGCGAGGCAAGGCGAATGGGGAGCTTTATTAACCTGATAAGCCTGGTTTGATGGACTGATTACCTGGGGTAACGTCGGAGTTTAAGAGGTGAGTTGCGCAAAAAAACAGTTTAAACAACATTTTGCATGGCAGAAGCGGCTTGGTTAATGCTAAAATTGCTGAGCTGACTTAAGTAGAAAAAACTTTGGCTGTCCCAAGAAAACAAATAGCGTTAAGAATTGTCTTCTATTAATTAGGCAAATGTATGGTGCGCAGTTTGTTTGATCGCGCAACAAAAATTACAACATAATATCAATAATACTCATCCCGATTAGGTTTTTGACCGCAAGTTGAACAAAGTCGCAACTTGCAGGCGCAAGGCTAATCGTGATGTGTATTGACTTTAGAGTAGTGCTATTGCGTATGATAAAAATCAAGAAAGGGTTAGATCTTCCCATTGCGGGAGCGCCAGAACAAAAGATTCATAATGGGCCTGTAATCACCAAGGTGGCGGTTTTAGGCGAAGAATATATTGGCATGCGGCCAACTATGCATGTGCAAGTCGACGATAAAGTTGTGAAAGGCCAGCTACTTTTCGAAGACAAAAAGAACCCTGGGGTGAAATTTACTGCTCCGGCTAGCGGTACTGTCATCGAGATTAATCGTGGCGCAAAACGTATTTTGCAATCCGTGGTTATTGAGATTGAAGGTGATGAAAGTCAGCAGTTTGACAAGTATGCGGTGTCTGAATTGGCGAATTTGCCAGCAGATAAAGTCGCCCACAATCTGGTTGAATCTGGAATGTGGACAGCTTTGCGTACCCGGCCATATAGTAAGACGCCTGCCATAGGCAGTAAGCCTCATTCTATATTTGTCAGCGCTATGGATACTAGTCCCCTGGCTGGTGATCCTCAAGTGGTCATTGCCCAGCGTAGTGAAGACTTTGTTAATGGCTTGCACGTTATCTCCTGTTTAACCGAAGGTAAGTTATTCGTTAGCAAAGCCCCGGGAGCAGATATACCAGTAGGTGATGCTAAGGTAGAGGTTAATGAATTTTTTGGCCCACATCCCGCTGGGTTGGTAGGTACGCACATTCATCATCTTGACACTGTCGGTGCCGGTAAAAAAGTATGGCACCTCAACTATCAGGATGTGATTGCTATAGGTGTGTTGTTTACTACAGGACAGATAGACAACAAGCGTGTGATCGCTATTGGCGGTCCAGGGGCTAAAAAACCACGTTTGTTAACTACCTTGTTAGGTGCAGATGTTAGTCAGCTCACTGAAGGTGAAACCCTTGCCGGTGAAGTTCGGATGATATCTGGTTCAGTATTGCAAGGAAATAATGCTTATGGCGTCCATGGCTACTTAGGACGCTATCACATACAACTTTCCCTTATCTTGGAAGGTCGTGAGAAAGAACTCTTTGGCTGGTTGATGCCAGGTTCTGCTAAGCATTCGGTTACCAGGGCCTATTTGTCCCATTTGAGTCCAAAAAAATTATTTAATATGACAACTACTACTAATGGTTCTGATCGTTCTATGGTGCCAATAGGTAACTATGAACGTATTATGCCGTTGGACATTTTACCGACGCTGCTACTGCGGGATTTAATTTCTGGTGATACAGACAGTGCCCAAACATTAGGGTGCTTGGAGTTGGACGAAGAAGATTTGGCACTTTGTACTTATGTTTGCCCTGGTAAATATAACTACGGTCCAATCTTGCGCGACTGTCTAGACAAGATTGAAAAAGAGGGTTAACTCATGGGTTTGAAAGCATATTTAGAAAAAGTTGAACCTAACTTTGAACAGGGTGGTAAATACGAAAAGTTCTACGCGCTCTATGAAGCTGCGGCGACTATTTTTTATACCCCGGGCAAAGTTAACAAAGCCAATACGCATGTGCGTGACAGCATCGATCTAAAACGTATTATGATCTTTGTTTGGGCGGCAACCTTCCCGGCTATGTTCTATGGTATGTACAACATAGGCCAGCAAGCTCACGGCGTGATTTTGAACGGTGGCGCATCAGTGCCCGATATGTGGCAAGCCGCATTATTCGCTGCTATGGGTGGCCAGATAGGCTTGGAAACAACCAGTGCCCTGTCTATGTTCTTCTACGGAGCGTGTTTCTTTATCCCTGTTTATGCCGTGACCTTTATCGTCGGCGGCTTCTGGGAAGTGTTATTTGCCTCTGTGCGAAAACATGAAATTAACGAAGGTTTCTTTGTAACTTCTGTGCTGTTTGCCCTGACCTTGCCGGCAACGATCCCTTTATGGCAAGTGGCCTTGGGTATCACCTTTGGTGTGGTAATTGCCAAAGAAATATTTGGTGGCACCGGGCGTAATTTCCTAAATCCTGCCTTGTCTGGTCGTGCATTTTTGTATTTTGCTTATCCGGCGCAAATATCCGGTGATGCAATTTGGACAGCCGCAGATGGCTATTCAGGCGCAACCTGGTTAGGTCAGGCTGCCGCTGGAAATGTCACAGACTGGAGCATCAATGCTGATTGGTGGGATGCGTTTCTCGGTAATATTCAAGGTTCAATGGGAGAAGTTTCAACCCTGGCGCTGCTACTCGGCGGTTTATTTATTATCTATATGCGCATAGCGTCCTGGCGAATAGTGCTAGGCGTGCTGTTAGGTGGTGCAGTATTTAGTACCCTATTAAATGTCATCGGCAGCGATACCAATGCCATGTTTGCTATGCCCTGGTACTGGCATGTGGTTACCGGCGGTTTTGCCTTTGGTATGTTTTTTATGGCGACCGATCCTGTTTCTGCGGCTTTCACCAATACCGCGAAGTGGGCCTATGGCTTTTTGATTGGCCTGATGTGTGTGCTGATCAGGGTGCTTAACCCCGCCTTCCCTGAAGGCATGATGTTGGCTATCTTGTTTGCCAATTTGTGGGCACCCCTGTTCGATTATTTTGTCGCCCAAAGCAATATTAAACGGAGGATGGCGCGTGTCAGCTAAAAAAGAAACCTTAGGCAGAACAGTTGGCATAGTACTGGCCGTCTGTTTAGTGTGTTCAGTGATTGTGTCAACCGCTGCGGTGAGCCTGCGCTCATTGCAAGAGGCTAACGCCAAGTTGGATAAACAAACCAATATTCTTGCAGCCGCTGGCTTACTTGAAGCCGTGCAAACTAAAGATCAGATCGCCACGACTTACCATGAGCAGGTAGAAGAGCGATATGTTGATTTAGCCACCGGTCAATATGTTGAAAAAAGCACCGATTACGACATGTATAAGGCGGCAAGGGATCCTGATAGAAGCATCAAGCCTGTGCCCGATACAGCCGGCATTTTACGTCGTCCTAATGTCGCCAGTGTGTATCTGGTGAAAAACCCGGCCGGGGAAGTAACACGTATAGTGTTACCAGTTCATGGCAGCGGTTTATGGAACCTGATGTACGGTATGTTAGCCATAGATAATGACGGTAATACTGTGCGTGAACTGATTTACTACGATCAAAAAGAAACCCCTGGTCTTGGCGGTGAAGTACAAAATCCTGAATGGCAGGCCAAGTGGGACGGTAAAAAATTATTTAAGAATGGTGACGTGGCTATTGACGTAACTAAGGGGGCTGATGCTAATGACCCTTATGAAATTGACGCATTATCGGGTGCAACGCTGACCAGTAACGGCGTGCAAAATACCCTTGATTATTGGCTGGGTGAGAATGGCTTTGGCCCTTACCTTACAAACCAACCATGGAAATCGTGAGAGACTTGAACAATGACTAATACTAAAGAAATGAAAAAGGTATTGTTCGGGCCTATCCTGGACAATAATCCAATTGCACTGCAAATTCTGGGCGTTTGCTCAGCATTGGCGGTCACTACCAAACTGGAAACTGCTCTGGTTATGTCGTTAGCATTAACAGTGGTAACGGCATTTTCAAACTTGTTTATCTCCATGATCCGCAAGCAAATACCTTCATCGGTACGGATAATCGTGCAAATGACGATTATCGCGTCACTGGTTATAGTGGTCGATCAGGTCCTGAAAGCCTATTCCTACGAGATATCTAAACAGCTCTCGGTATTTGTCGGTTTGATTATTACCAACTGTATCGTTATGGGACGGGCTGAAGCCTTTGCCATGAAAAGCCCCCCCTTTATCAGCTTTTTAGATGGTATAGGTAATGGCTTTGGCTATTCGTTTGTGCTTATCGTTATCGGGACAGTCAAAGAGCTATTTGGTTTTGGTACTATCCTAGGTTTTGAAATTTTGCCACTGATCCAAAACGGTGGTTGGTATCAAGGTAATGGTTTGTTGATTTTACCTTTTAGTTCGTTCTTTTTGATAGGCGGTCTGATTTGGTTAATCCGTACATTGAAACCTGAACAAGTCGAACCTAAGGATTAGATTATGGAACATTATTTAAGTTTATTTGTCCGCTCTATTTTCCTAGAAAATATGGCGTTATTTTATTTCCTGGGTATGTGTACCTTTCTGGCAGTATCGAAAAAAGTCAAAACAGCCATGGGCTTAGGTGTAGCGGTGATAGTGGTACTGACTATCTCCGTACCGGTCAATCAGCTGGTCTATGCCAATATACTGGCACCGGGCGCGCTTGGATGGGCAGGATTTCCAGATACTGACTTGAGCTTTTTAAGCTTTTTGACTTTTATCGGTGTTATCGCCGCCCTGGTGCAGATTTTGGAAATGACCCTGGATAAATTTTTCCCGGCTTTGTACAACGCACTAGGGATTTTCCTGCCTTTGATAACGGTCAACTGTGCGATTTTTGGCGGTGTGGCTTTTGCCGTACAACGTGATTATTCATTTACCGAAAGTATTGTTTACGGTGCGGGCAGCGGTGCTGGCTGGGCATTAGCCATAACCTTGCTTGCCGCGGTGCGAGAGAAGCTTAAGTATGCTGACATGCCTGAAGGGGTGCGTGGTTTAGGTTCCGTATTTATGATTGCAGGTTTAATGGCATTGGGCTTCCAGTCATTTTCCGGTGTATCAATTTAATCAAAACCTTATAGGAGTAGTTAGATGTCAGACATATATCTTGGCGTAGGAATGTTTATTGCCATAGTGCTAGCTTTGGTTTTGATCATTATGTTTGCCAAAACAAAGTTAGTGCCTGAAGGCGAAGTCACCATTTCCATTAATGGTGATCCAAACAAGGCTATTATCGCTCAACCAGGGGATAAGCTGCTGGGCGCGTTAGCAAATTCGGGCATATTTGTATCATCAGCTTGTGGCGGCGGCGGTTCTTGTGGCCAATGTCGGGTGGATATCAAATCGGGTGGCGGTGAAATCTTACCCACTGAACTTGACCACATCAGTAAGCGTGAAGCGAAAGAAGGTTGTCGTTTATCCTGTCAGGTCTCTATCAAGCAAGACATGGACATAGAGCTTCCTGAAGAAATATTTGGTATTAAAAAATGGGAATGTGATGTTGTTTCTAATGACAACAAAGCAACCTTTATTAAAGAATTGATTCTGGCCTTACCAAATGGCGAAAGCGTGCCCTTTACAGCCGGTGGTTATATTCAAATCGAGGCACCATCTCATCACGTGAAATACAAGGAATATGAAATTCCCGATGAGTATAAGCCCGACTGGGAACGCTTTGGTTTTTTCAACATCGAATCTAAAGTTGATGAAGAAACAATACGTGCTTACTCGATGGCTAACTACCCGGAAGAAGAAGGGATCGTTATGCTTAACGTGCGTATTGCTACGCCGCCGCCTAATAATCTTAGCCTGCCTGCAGGTAAAATGTCTTCCTACATCTGGAGTTTGAAAAAAGGTGATAAAGCCACTATTTCAGGCCCATTTGGTGAGTTTTTTGCGAAGAAAACCGAAGCCGAAATGGTCTTTATCGGTGGGGGGGCAGGTATGGCACCCATGCGTTCACATATCTTTGATCAATTAAGTCGCTTAAATACCCAGCGTAAGATTACATTCTGGTATGGTGCCCGCTCCTTACGGGAAATGTTCTACGTTGAAGATTTTGATATGTTGCAAGCAGAAAATGATAACTTCAAATGGCATGTGGCTCTCTCAGATCCTCAGCCTGAAGACAATTGGGACGGTATGACAGGGTTTATCCATCAGGTGTTATTAAAAAATTACCTGCAAGATCATCCTGCTCCTGAAGATTGTGAATTTTATATGTGTGGCCCACCTATGATGAATGCAGCTGTTGTCAGTATGCTTAAAGACTTAGGTGTGGAAGATGAAAACATCATGTTGGATGATTTTGGTGGCTAAGCCAGCACCCGTATTCTGGTTGTGAAAACCGGTAATAGGTCAGACTAAAATAATGAATAAGGGACTTTGGTCCCTTTTTATTTGGGCGAAAATATGACAAAAATGCTATCCCCTTTTGCTAATTTTTGTGCATGGCTACTGGCTGCATGTCTGATTGCAGGCTGTAGTGAGGCACCTAAAAACATCCACCTGTCCGGGCAAACTATGGGAACCACTTACAATATCAAGTTTGTAGCCAAAAGCTCGGTTGATGCTGAGAAACTGCACAATGAGGTTGATGCATCGTTAGTTGAAATCAATAAGCTGATGTCAA
>JBKEFM010000187.1:0-8116 GCA_046709505.1 Paraglaciecola sp.
TAAGCTTTGATCCCGTCACCCTGGCTCAGTACACGGCTATTGGTATTACCACTGTGTTTTTGGCTTTTTATATTGGCATATATTGGTTTGGTAACCTGGATGCCAATGAAAAAAGAAGCTTGGGCGCATTATTTTTAGTCTGCCTGGCATCTATTTTCTTCTGGGCAGGGTTTGAACAGGCTGGCTCTTCGCTTAACCTGTTTGGCCGTGACTATACCGAACGCATGATAGGCACATTTGAAATACCCACCGCCTGGTTCCAGTCCGCTAACTCCTTTTTTATCGTACTGTTATCGCCCTTTTTCGCTGCACTGTGGATTAATCTGGCTAAACGTATGTTAACGCCCTCCTACGGTTTAAAATGTGCCGTAGGCCTGATCATTATGGCCTCCGGCTTTATTGTGATGTTTTTTGCTGCCCAGTTAGCGGCCAGCGGAATGCGCGTTGCGCCCTATTGGTTAGTAGCTACTTACTTCTTGCATACGGTAGGTGAGTTATGCTTAAGCCCGGTGGCATTAGCCGCGGTAAGTAAGCTTTCGCCCAAACGTTTTGCCGGTCAAATGATGGGTGTATTTGTTTTAACGTATTCTATCGGCAATGTGGTAGCGGGCTTATTAGCCGGTAACTTCGACCCAAATAAAGTTGAAGATATGCCTGCCTTATATCTGGAAATCAGTCTGATCAGTATAGCTGTTGGTGTGGTGATCTTGCTGTTAAGCTTTAAGACGAAAGCCTGGGAAAAGTGTGCCCGTCAGGATGCGCCCCCTGCTGAGCCGCAAAAAGCTGGATCTTAGTCATAGACCCGTTCAAACCTCTGGTTTGATACATTTATAGTATTATAATATAATTAACGCCCAACCTGCCTTGCAGCTGGGCGTTTCTTTTAAATTGGCAAGAGTAAAATGAAAATATATTTTTCTTCCAGAAGTATCCCAGGTTTGAGCCATTTTCCCCTCACCGAGCGTTTGGCTGCTATTTCTCAGGCCCAGCAAAAATTAACGGTGCCAGAAAAGTTTTGTCTTAATCTGTTAAAACTGGCTATTTTACTGCCGGTATTCATCTTGATATTCAGAGTCAGTGATAACTGGTTTTCACTCTTATGGGCGGCACTGGTTGCCCTGATTTACCCCTTAGTCATTAAGCCTATTCAATATGGCTTATGCGCTAAATATATCCCTCAACCTGAGCAGCAAGGAAAGTAAAAAAAATGCCAACGATTTTAGTCACAGGCGGTGCCGGTTATATCGGCAGCCACACAGTATTGCAGCTCCTTGAAACAGACCATCAGGTGATAGTATTAGACAACCTGTGTAACTCATCCAAAGAAGCGTTAAAGCGTGTAGAAGATCTGACAGCTAAAACCCTGACCTTTGTAGAGGGTGATATTCGTGACAGCCAGATACTGGATACGCTTTTTGCTGAACATCAGGTCGATGCCGTGATCCATTTTGCGGGCTTAAAAGCGGTAGGTGAATCAGTCGCAAAACCGCTGAAGTATTACGACAACAACGTCAATGGCTCTGTGGTGCTGTGTGCCGCTATGGCCCGCAATAACGTTAAAAACCTAGTGTTTAGCTCATCGGCTACCGTGTATGGCGACCCAACAGAATTACCCTTACATGAAGGCCTGCCCACTGGCCAGCCCACTAACCCCTACGGTCAGTCAAAACTGATGGTTGAGCTGGTATTACGGGATCTACATAAATCTGACCCCAGCTGGAACATAGCCGTGCTGCGTTACTTTAACCCGGCAGGTGCTCATTCATCCGGGCGCATAGGCGAAAACCCCAATGGCATTCCTAATAACCTGATGCCCTTTATTACCCAGGTCGCCACCGGCAAACGGGAATTTTTGTCCATCTTTGGCAATGATTACGACACACCAGACGGCACAGGTGTGCGGGATTATATTCATGTAGACGATTTGGCCAACGGCCATTTAAAAGCCCTACAAAAATTGCAACAAAATGTGGGTCTGGTCACTTATAACCTGGGTACAGGCCAGGGTTACAGTGTACTGGATATGATCAAAGAGTTTGAAAAACAAAGTGGCAAACCCGTGCCATACAAATTTGTGCCTCGCCGGGAAGGCGATGTAGCAGCCTGTTATGCCGATCCCAAAATGGCGGCAGAAGCTTTAGGCTGGCAAGCACAAAAAGGACTGGCGGATATGTGCCGCGATTCATGGCATTGGCAGTCAAGTAACCCCGAGGGTTATTAATTTTTACCCCGCATACAAAAAAGCCCTGCAAAGCAGGGCTTTTTTAGTTAACGTCAGCCTGTCCAAGACCTTTAAAGGTTACTGCGTTTACACTTAGATAAATAACTGCGATGAAACGTGAAAACGCTCTGACAACTTACGAGTATGTTTAAGATTTAAAGGACGTTTTTCATTCAAAATCATGGAGACTGAGCTTTTGCTGCCAATTATATCTCAACTAAGTCGCAACAGTAGATCACATACAAATGCTTATAACCATCGGAACCAAGCATTCTATCGGACAGTACGTAAGAAGAATCAAGCAAAATAAATAACAATGGCCAGCAACATAACTTGCTGACCATTGAATTAGAGCATATCCAATATTTTGGGGGTTGATAGACCTGCAGAGCAAAAAACTTTACATTCAGTAAAGGGCTGGTTAAATCAGTTTTTTCCAGGCTATGGCGTATTACAAGTTATTAAGGTAAGCCTCGAATTCGTCTTCCAGGGCTTCTTCTTCCGCAGTTTTTTCTACCTTGCCATCCTTGACCTTAAATGCCAGATTCTGGAAATAGGCATTTTTAACAAAGCTATATGGATCAACAGATTGCTCTAATTGCTGCTCCTGCTGCATAAGCATAGCCCGGGTTTCCAGTACCTTTATACCGCTTCTAAACACAGAGAAATAGACGTTCAGGGCATCCAGGGGACCATAAGCACTGTCCACTATATCACCGGTACCACTGCGAATATCGTTGGGTCCCAGGGCGGGTATTATTAAGAAAGGCCCGGTGCCCATGCCCCACTTACCCAGTACTTCACCAAATTCTTCATCTGCACGCACCAGGCCAAGTTCGCTGGCCACATCTATGCTGCCTAGCAAACCCACTGTAGAGTTAAGTAAAAATCGCCCCAGGCTGACCAACATGCCATCCAGTTTACCTTGTAACAGGTTATTCACCGAGTTGGTTGGCTCTTCAAGATTCAACGCCATATTGTACAAACCTGTGCGGGCAAACTGCGGTGTATAATCCACATAAACCACGGTAACCGGGCGCAATATATGTTTGTCGAGCACATCCCAGTTAAAATCCCACATGTCCCGGTTAACTGACTCAAAGGGATCCTTGGGATCCTGGTATGTCTGCTCTTGCTGATCCACACCGGAATGGGACGCACAGCCACCCAATAGCATCAAGGTTAGCAGCGCCACCGCGTATTTCACTTTGTTCATAGTACTTCCTCGTCAATAATAATGGTGACGGCAACGATGGCATTATCTTTAAGCTCCACTGTTACCTTGCCCAGCAGGTCGCCCTGGCTTTGACTGACATCTTCATTGGCAGAAATCCGGGCGATCACCCGTGCCTCACTTAACTTTGAAAGGGTCAGGGTGGGCATAACCGAATTTGCATCAGATAATTGCACCTTAATTGGCAATCCAGGTAGAGGCATTTTAGTCACCGCTGCCGGCATTTTACTGCTGCTTGAGGCATCCTGAGCATAAACAAACAGGTACCCGGATTTAGGCAGTCTAGCCTGTAATGCTTCGGCTAGTGTCACTTCAATATTCAGCCCGGTGGCTGAAACGGCTGGTGAACCTATGCTTTGCTTACCCGTGTTACCAGACGCTTGTGTTGCCGTTAATTTAGTAATTTGCTGCTCTATCGACTGGTATATCGGGTCCGACGGAGGCACAAATTGTTGCAAGCGTCGCCAGCTTTTAAGGGCCAAAACCTGATCACCCAGTTGCGTGGCAACCATGGCTAGCATGCCGACTGCACCGGTATTTTGTGGGTCGAGAGTCAACAGGTGTTGCAGCATTTGGCGTGCCTGTTGTAAATAAGCGGGTTGATTGATCATTAATAACGTTTGGCTGTAATTGGCCAGGGTATCAATCTTATCTGGTGCCAGTTCCAGCGCCTTATCAAACGCTTGCAAAGCACTTTCTATATCATTGTTGGCACTGTATACCCGTCCTAATAACGTCCAGGCGGTAACATCGTCGGGTTTGTTCCTTAAGGTAGTACGCAGACCTAAAGCAAATTCGCGCATATCCTGAATGTCTATGCTGTCGTCACCCTCAGAAACTATACGTGTGGCTAAATCAGGCAGTTTTTCCATGGTCTGTTGCCAGTTTTGTAAGGCTTGTACATTGTTTGACTGCCAATAAACTGCCCCCACCGCTATCAGGCTCAGAGCCAGTCCGCCCACCAGGATCCCTCGGGCTGATGCAGCGGACGTTTGCCCTTGTGCCACTTCGTCGAGCAAGGCCATCTTCAAATCTTGTTCGGTTTCCTGGCGATCAGTTGAACTTAATAGTCCTTCTTGTTCTTCCCTTTGTAACTCACCGAGACGCTGACGGATCAACGAGGTGTTAGTCAACGTGTCCTGGCGTTTACCCTTACTGTTAGCCCACCAGGGTAGCGATATCAAACACAATCCTGCCAGCAACAACACACAGGCTCCGAGCCAAAATATACTCACTTATCATCCTCCAGCAACTTGTTGGCTTGTGCCAATTTTACTTCATCTTTTACCTGGGGCTTGGTTTGGCGCCCCATGATCACAAATATAATACCGCCCAGCACAAATAACAGGGGTAGTAACCATAACCACATAGTCATTGAATTGACGGGGGGCTGGTAATAAACGAAATCGCCGTAGCGCTGTTTCATATAGGCGATAACTTCATCCCGGCTTTGACCTTCTTGCACTAACTGATAAACCTTACGTTTTAGATCAGCCGCTATCATCGCATCGGAATCAGCAATGTTCTGATTTTGGCATTTAGGACATCTAAGCTCTTGAGTCAGATTAAAAAACAGCGCTCTTTGCTGCGGGTCATCAAACTGGTACGTTTCTTCTGTGGCCACAGCGCCCAGGCTTAACAAAGCCCAGCAGCTAGCCAATAACCATAAAGGAAGCTTCATTGGGCGAGTAACTCCCCATAGATGCCGGCAAATTTGTTCCGCCATACCCGGGGGTTGATATCCCCGATATGATGCAGACGTATCACGCCCTGTTTGTCGATAAGGAAGGTTTCTGGTGCCCCAGTCACACCCAAGTCCAGAGACAGGTCCCGTTTGACGTCAAAAATATGGTAAGCATAGGGATCCCCTAATTGGGCCAGTTTTTGTTGCACTTCTTGTTGCACCCTGGCCACGGTCTTAATACCAAAGTCCGGGTCAATATCCTGATCGTAGTACAAGCCAACGATATGTTTACCTTCTTCTTTAAGCTCGAGCAGATAAGGGATTTCAACGGCGCACGTCACGCACCATACCCCCCAGACATTGAGCAAAGTCACGCGCCCGTCAAATACTTGCGGACCATATATTTGCTGCGTATCCATCAAGTCCGGCAAATTAAAGGCGGGCACTGGCCTATCCAGTAAACTGGACTTATGCTCACGGGGATTTGAAAATAAACCCTGAAAAAGGAATACAGCCAGGGCGCCAAACAACGCCAGAGGCAATAAAAACAAAATGATCTTTTTCATGACGGGCTCTCCACTGCTACCACAGAAGCCCTGTCGCCTGGGACTTTTTTGGTCACCAGTTTTTGCATGCGGTAGCGTTTATCAGAAATAGACAGCAGTCCTGCAAAGCCCAGAATAAAGGAGCCGGCCCAAATCCAGGTAACAAAGGGTTTAACATAAATACGCAATGCCCAGTCGCCGTTATCCAGCTGTTCGCCCAGGGCGACAAACAAATCACGGCTGATGGTGGAGTCGATACCCGCTTCTGTCATAGTATTTTGCTGCACAGTATAGATGCGTTTTTGCGCATCGAGGCGTGCCACACTTTGTCCGTTTTCAAATACCTGCACATCGGCGCTGTAACCGGTGTAATTAGGGCCTCGTATATTGCTCACCCCATTGAATACAAACTCATACCCCATTAAATCCAGGCTATCACCAGGTGCCATGCGCACATGGCGCTCCTGGTTATAGTTACTCACCAACGTGATACCAATTAACACCACGGCAAAGCCCAGATGCCCTGTCACCATCCCCCAATGGCTTCGACTGAGACTTCGTAATCCGTGTAACAGGCCAGTCGCTGACTTGTCACGCTTGGCCGTCACACGCTGATTGATTTCCATTAAGGTGGTAATCACTATCCAAAAACTTAGCACCATGCCCAGCATCGCCATATAGGAGGTCTGCTCAAAACTGGCGGTTACCAGTAAAGCTGCCGACAGGCTTAAACCCAACGCCAGCAATAACTGCTTATACAGCGCCGAGGGCGGCTGATTTTTCCATCTTGACAGCGGGCCAATGCCCATAAACAACACAAAAGGCACAATAAGATAAGTAAACATTTGATTAAAAAATGGCGCCCCTATGGAGATTGAGCCCATACCCAGTTCTTTATGTACCAAAGGGAACAAAGTGCCCAATAACACCACCAGGCAAGCCGCAGTCAAAAATACATTATTGCCCGCCAGCAGCACTTCCCGTGAAAACAGCTGATAACGCCCGGCGCTTTTGAACGTCGGCGCACGAATAGCAAATAACAGCAAGGAGCCGCCAATCACTATTACCAACAAACCCAGGATAAACACGCCGCGGCTAGGGTCGCTGGCGAAAGAGTGTACCGATACCAATATACCTGAGCGCACTAAAAAAGTGCCTAACAGGCTTAACGAAAACGCGGCTATGGCCAGTAACACTGTCCAGGCTTTAAACACCTTACGCTTTTCGGTTACCGCCAGGCTATGGATCAACGCCGTGCCTACCAACCATGGCATAAAAGAGGCGTTCTCAACCGGATCCCAGAACCACCAACCGCCCCAACCCAGTTCATAGTAGGCCCACCAACTGCCCAGAGCGATACCCACACTGAGAAATGACCAGGCGGCCAAGGTCCAGGGTCGCGACCAGCGGGCCCAGGTTGAGTCTAGTTGTCCGGAAATTAACGCCGCCAGGGCAAAGGCAAAGGCCACCGAAAAGCCCACATAACCCATGTACAGCATAGGCGGGTGAATGATCATGCCAAAATCTTGTAACAAGGGGTTTAAATCTTTGCCGTCTACCGGGAAAAAGGGCAACAGTCGATCAAACGGATTAGAGGTGAGCAGCATAAACAAATAAAAGCCCATGGCCACCATGCCTAAAATCGCCAACACCCGGGCCACCATTTTCAATGGAATAGCCTTGCTAAAAAGTGCAACAGCCAGGGTCCAGATTGAAAATATCATCACCCATAATAAAAAGGAGCCTTCATGGCCGCCCCACACCGCAGTAATTTTGTAGTGCAGGGGTAAAGTACTGTTTGAGGTATTGGCGACATAAGCCAGACTAAAATCATCCGTGACAAAAGCATAAGTCAAACAGATATAAGCCACCAGGGTAAAGACAAACATACCCACGGCCAGGGGTTTGGCCATCTCCATCAGTTTGACATGCCCCTTTTGCGCGCCCCACATGGGGTAGAGAGCTAATGACATCGACATTAGCAAAGCGATGATCAGGGCAAAATTCCCCAGTTCAGCAATCATAATTCATTGATCCTTTTGGTTGCGCCATAGTCTGCTGATTGAGGTTTGATATGCTTGATACCTTTCATTTTTTCCGCCAACTCCGATGGCATATATTCTTCGTCATGTTTAGCCAGTACTTCGTGGGCTTCTATATGATCAGATTTGCTTAATATGCCTGTGGCCACTATGCCCTGGCCTTCGCGAAAGAGATCAGGCAATAAACCTTGGTAACTCACGGTGACAATCGGACCGGTATCGACTAGATCGAAACTCACTGCCAGACTGTCTTTGTCACGGTGTACCGAGCCAGGCACCACCATGCCGCCTATACGCAGGCGCTGGCCCACTTGGGGAATAACCGTATTTTCGCCAATCTGTTTACCATCAATGATTTCTGAAGGCGTGTAAAACAAGTCAATATTCTGG
>JBKEFM010000188.1:0-8000 GCA_046709505.1 Paraglaciecola sp.
GGGCAGGCGCCGGTCTTGATAGACAATAAGGTGCTGACCTGCACATAATTGGCATCAAAATGTTGACGATGCACGCATTGGGCTTTAAACATCAAATCATTAAACGGCATTTCGTATAATGCATTGACTTCCTTAACGCTCCAATCGTGGCGAATGCCCTGATTGCTCGACTGCTGGGCTGGGGAGTGGGCACTGGCTGACATCTTTGATCCTTTACAAGGGTATAATTCGGGCTTAGTCTAAGTCCGCTTGACACATTGTCAACTCAAATTGATTTTAAAACACTACAAGTGAGTACTTTTTGAACAACCAGCAATCCCCTAATCTCGCATTTGACCAACAGCACATATGGCATCCTTATACCTCTGCTATCAACCCACTGCCCTGTTATGAAGTTATTGGTGCTCAGGGCGTAACCATAGAGTTAGCCGGTGGTGAGAAACTGATCGACGGTGTGGCATCCTGGTGGACCGCTATTCACGGCTACAATCATCCTAAGCTCAACGAAGCGGCTAAACAGCAAATTGATGCCTTCTCCCATGTGATGTTTGGCGGGCTGACACACCAACCGGCCATCGATTTATGCCGAAAATTAATATCCATTACCCCAAGCGGCCTGGATCGAGTGTTCCTGGCTGATTCAGGCTCGGTATCAGTAGAAGTAGCGATGAAAATGGCGCTGCAATACTGGGCATGCCAGGGCAACAGCAATAAACATAAATTTATCACCCCTCGCAATGGTTATCACGGTGATACCTTTGCCGCCATGTCGGTATGCGATCCCATCAACGGCATGCATAGCCTGTTTAGCCAGACGTTATCCCAACAGATTTTCGCTCCTGCACCACAAACCCGATTTGGCCAGGTATGGAACGAAGATGATATTCAACCTCTGGAAGAATTGATCCGCACCCATCATCAGGCGCTAGCCGCCTTGGTCATCGAACCTGTGGTGCAAAATGCCGGTGGCATGCGCATTTATCACCCCCAGTATTTAAAGCGTTGTCGTCAACTGTGTGATGAATTTGGCTTGTTACTGATTTGCGATGAAATCGCCACCGGGTTTGGCCGAACCGGCAAACTGTTCGCCTGCGAACACGCTAATATCAGTCCGGATATCATGTGTGTGGGCAAAGCTCTAACCGGTGGCTATATGACTCTGGCCGCTACCCTGTGCAGCGAAGACGTGGCTCAAGGTGTGTGTCAGGGGGATCCCGGGGTATTTATGCACGGTCCAACCTATATGGGTAACCCTCTGGCCTGTGCTGTAGCCAATGCCAGTTTAGATATCATCAATGAAAATAAGTGGCCAGGCCAGGTCGCCGCTATAGAAGCCCAATTAACCACCGAGTTGATGCCCTGCATGAGCCTTGACGCAGTTTCTGATGTGCGGGTGCTGGGCGCAATAGGTGTGGTAGAATGTAAAGCCCCAGTGGACGTGGCTAGATTACAGCGTCAATTTGTGGCCGATGGGGTGTGGATCAGGCCTTTTGGCAAACTGGTGTACATCATGCCCCCTTATATCATTACCCCTGATGAATTAAGCCAACTCACTCGGGCTATCTTCCGGGCTCTCATCCAAGAGCGATAAGTGACTCAAAGGGATCAAGGCACTAAAAAAAGGGTGCCTATACTTTTGATCTTATGCTTGGTGACATCTAACAACCAACAAAAGGCTAAGCGAGACACGCAACCCATACAAAACTAACAAGGTTAATCATTCCCCCTGGCCTCAAGTCAAAAAATGCTGCCATAGCATTAGAATTTTTACTAAAGAGGCCTGAAACCCTCAAACCTATTACTTTTTTACGCCGGTTGCTATGGCATTTCATCGATTGGTCCAATTGCCTCCCTCACCCAACAACTGATATTCCACACCTAAAGTAAATATTTTAAATTCTGAGCCTATTTTTGCTCAAAACACTGTCAGATCTTAATAAACGTCGTCAAAAAATATAAACAGGGTGTTTTTTGGGCTTTATTTGTACAAAAAATAAAGGGTTCTCCACCTGCGGAATATCAGCAACAAGGTCGGCACACTTAACTGAAGATTTCGCAGCTCAATACTTCGCCTATGGTTTCCTCTGTCAATGCTTCGACATCTTACTACGGGAAAAACATAATTCGAGATCTTGGCTGTATGCTTACCAAGCAGGAGACTTGCACCTTCGATATTTTATCGATTTATCTCACCCCACTGAATATCCAGTTAGGTTGGTTACTGTTTAATCGGTAAAATGAATAACTAACAAGCGACTAAGTCTTATCCACCTCACGCTCAAAGAAATGTTTACCCAGTAACATTTTGGTGAGCGAGATAAAGCCTTTGGCACATAAATGATAAGTAAGAATATGCAGGGGCATCTTTAGCCAATGTCCCCGTAGTAGAACCATTAATTCGGCTAAAGAAAAAAACGGCGAGCGTGCGTAAGGATGCTCAGGAGTGAGTATACGGCTAAACATAAAATCGAGTAGTTTTAAATTTTTGGGTTTGTATTTATTAAGCCCTTCATTAATCTTTTCTGGAATGATGGTGCCAAAGGTCAAATGGGTATATCGACATGCAAGAAAAAGCTCAAGTTCAAAACCTGTTTCTGCTGCAAGTCTCGCTAAAGTTTGCCAATAGTTTGTATCCGTGTTGGTACTCATAAGTATATCTAAATCAATTAAGTCGCGAAAACCTCGCTTCATATCTTCATTAAAAAACAAATGCACCAGACTATGCAAGGTCATTGCCGCAGGAGAGAGTATAAAATAACCCTCCGGGCTTTTAATCACTTCATTAATCAAGGCCTGAACATCCGGCGCTCTGCCGGAAATGGGAGGGACGATATTGTGATGTATATCGATAATGGTTCCCCGTGTTGACTGGCGCATGGGGGGGATTTCATGGGCCCACTTGCGGTAGTATCTGTCATCATAGTCGCTAACGGGTTGGGACAACCAACCTTGGTCATATAATTGACTCTCAACATTCACAATGGATGGCGCATCAACCAATACGTCAATGTCGCTATAAATACGCCCGATGCCAACCGGATGATTGGATAGAGAATAACTTGCACCTTTTAAAAAAATGAAATATTCGGTGCGCTTTATTAAGGTTGTTGTCAACTCCCTAGCCTCGAAGGCAACATGTAAATTATGATTGTCAGCAATCACCTTAGCGTTACGAAAGTGGCGACGACAATACTCAGGTAGCGCGTCAAAAACCCCTTTTTGAACAAAACGTTGCTGGTATCTTGCTAACAATTGATGATGACGCAGTACCAGGATAACCTTTTGCCACTGTAACAAACTCAACTTATAAGCTGTGTTTGGTGAACGATATAAGGTGGTAATCAACTCTGGGCTAATCTCATCCATTTACGAGCACTTCTTCTTCTAAAAACGCTTGAACATCACTGAGGTTATTATGAAATATTTCAAAGGTTTGGATCCCTTCAATCAAATTAGTCAGGGTCGAAAATCCTATATTCCTTAATACACTGTAATTAACCGCGTTTTCAACCAATTGCATAAATGCCTGACTCTTATCAAGCTGATAAATTTGCAGATCGGTATCCGCTCGGTAGTTAGGAAATACCACCGCCACCAATTCCGCATTCTGTTTATGGGCATCCCAACTTGTCTTTGGGGGGGACAAATGGATCACATCCCCTTTATGGGTATCCTTAGCAATATCTGAAAACTTGCCATCAGGAAATAAGTCTTTGGTAATATCAATAGATTGATTTTTTAAACAAATAGGCCGCACAAAAGGGGTAACGGTGCGGGTATTAGGAATAATAAGCGCCATTTCGTCAGACAACAGCCGCCAACCATTAAATGCTAAGTAAGCGGTTAAAGTGCTTTTACCAGAGCCTGATGGTGCCGGAAATAACACCGCCTTGTCACCCTTGGCCAACACCGCGGAATGAATAATAAGGTGTTGCACCTCATAGGCGGTTACTGTCCAGTTCATCCCCCATTCTAAAAAAGCATAGGATTTTTGAAAATCTAGGGGTTTAAACGGTTCATTTTGATCGCACATAAAGCGCGCCTGAGGCCGGAAAAATCGCCTGATCCCCGAAGACTTAACCATAGAAATCTCATAATCAACCAACTGTTGGTCGCGCTTAGATAAGCATTGCTCATAAATGATACTGAGATTAGATTTGACTTGTGCGATGTCACTGTGAACTGCAAAACTAAAGGGGGGAAGATCCAAAACAAAATGTGAAGACATGAGCTTCGCTTATAGCACCGGTTGCAAAAAATTTTTGCGGTACAAAGTGTGTATCTGACTTTCGACCCTATCCTGTTCTGTTAGGTTCTGATACTCAACAATTAATTTTTGTAGGGGTTGAGCAGACAGGGCGATGCTAAGGGTTTCTCCGGAGAAACTATCGAAAAAAACACATCCTGAATCATCTGAAAATGAATGCATTTCTACTGATTTAGATAAGTTAATCAATGCGTTAATACCAATCTTATATTAATTATTTAGTATCGAGTGTTTCTGTTTAAAAAAATTATGAGAAGAATTTAGTTTATGGTGCTCCGCTACCTGCACCTGAGGCGGCAACAGATCCACCGCTAGCCCATGCCGTACGACCCGGAATAGACACGATGGCCACGCCGACAGAGGCTCTGACGAGTATTTTACGTCTTGTGCTTTGCGCCTCCTTACTATGGGGCACCTTGCTCACTGCTGAGTCTTCATTTTTCTCTAAATTATTCATTTTAATTTCCACTAAAAGTATCAAAATTACTAACATCAATTACAAATGTAAGGTTTTACCTAAAACATAAAAAATTGATATATATATATATTTACTTAAGTTTTTACATATTAATTATGTGAATACACCACTGTACAATAAATACTACAAATTTTTTGTCCTCATTGGGTCTTTAAATTTTCTTTTGTTGCTTATGAATATTGGTATTGATGAGAAACAGATCTAATGGTAACTACCCAATTCTATTGTAGTTGCAGCTGATAGGCAAAGCAAGCCGAACCATAAGCTTAGGTGTATATTGTGGTCCGGTAAATGTGATGCTTTATCATTTTCTAAAATGTATATCCTACATAACTTGGATCCAACTAATAAGTGCGTAACTGGATTAGGTAGGAAAAGCGGTCAGTTGAATATATGCTAATCGCTTTTTCTCCAGCAAGAGATACAACAATGAAAACATATAAAACAACTGACCTGTAAACTACAATGTCAGATTTTATTTATGCCTTAAATAAAACAGGTAAGCGTGGCTATCGTATTAAACAGGCTCAAACATCAACAGACGCAGGCCGATTAAGCATCTGTTTGAATGTATTAAATTTAGCTTAGTTTCTATACCCAAAGCCATTGAAGTTGCAGTTAGGCGGCAAAGGAACTCAGGCCCATTAGCATATACCACTAAGTGATTGGATTGATTGAGTGAGTGAGAGCAGCCAACAACGCTGCAGCGTCAAGGGGGACGGGTAAATACTGCCTGGACTGCCAGAGCTCATTAGAGAAAACATTAAGGTCCAAAGACTATATATCGCTCAAAACCGTCGTTCTGTCATCAGTAAAAAACTTCAAATATGGGATAACGGTTAAGCGACACAAAAAAGTAACTGAGCAAAAAACCGATCCTGTTAACGGTGTTCTTCAATATTTTTAATCATTGCCTAATTCACAAGGCGACTTCAGCATTGGCCAGACGGCTTTTCTTACAAGGTTGAGTAACGGATTAAATCATGTACGCCAATCTTAAGTGCATCTAAGGTTGTTTGTGGCATTAATACGCTACCATCAGTTTCAATCACTAAACGGCTGATACAGACACGATAGGACGAAATATTACCGGCACAAACCAGATATTCATGATCATCTTTAAGCCCTATAGTGCCACTTACCCTGGCTTTTTTACTACTCTGGATTGTGTTTAGATCATCAATATGGGCGTCTACACTAGGCGCACCATCGAAAATATCCACTTGGCCGTTATTTCTAAAGCCTTCATTCTCGAGCATCGCCATTGCAGGCTTGCCTTGATCATTGGGCCGCCCAATCACTTCTCTGGCTTCCATTGGCAACAAATTGACGTAAATGGGATGTTTTGGCATTAAATCAGCAATAAATTGATTGCCATTAAGTGCACCATAAAGATCGGCTTCAGAGTAACTCATATCAAAAAAGTGTCGTCCTAGCGCTTCCCAGAAGGGTGAACGACCGTTTTCATCAAAATATCCCCGCAAATCTGCCATTACTTTATCGGGAAATCGTTCTCTAAACTCGGCCATAAACAGATAGCGACTGCGCGCTAACAATTTGCCATTGCCATTTTTTCGATAAGCATCAGTGAGATATAAAGTGGCAACTTCGGCGAATCCCTCAAAGTGATTAGTGAGATGCAAGGTTTCTACGGTCACTTTCTTGTTTATTTGTCGACTATACTGGGTTTGCTTATTGAGCTTGTAAGAGTAAAACTGATCATCAATGCCTAACTTAGCGATGATACTTGCTGTACCGACCAATTTACCCGTATCGGTGTCTTGCATCACTAACAAGTAGACTTCACTGCCAGGTTCATTGATCTCACTAGTGATACTTTTTGATGAAAGCAATATCTTGCGTTCTAAGGTTTGTCTGTCTGGGGGCAGTGTTGTCATCCCCGGGGAGGCCGCGAGGGCAATTTCCATAAGATGGTCTATATCTGCAATCTCTACTGGTCTAACAATTATCATAAGCAACGCCTTGTTCAACTTGAGTAAAAGTACCCTTGTTTTTTTAGTGAGTGGATCAATACCTGTAATCGTGGTGATTTGCCCTTTGGTTAGGGAGTTAAATGCACTACGAGATACAACCAGTATTTTCCCGCTATTTCCGGTTAGCTCGATAACATTCTCCGCAAATTGGCAAACTTGCTTAGAACGCATGTCAATAATGTCACGACCAGAACGGCTAATGTAGGGCACAATGTTTTCAAGCTGAGTGTCATCGTGGATCATTTGTAAACTCAGTATCGCATATAGCTCGAAATCGACAGGGTGTGTGATGAAAAATCTCTTCAAAAAACACACCTTAACACCACTATTTACAATTAATTCAATGGTTTGATAAAACTCCAGATAGGCTCACTTAAATAAGTTCTTTCCATTTACATCATTACTCAGAGCCTAAAACCCATTGTCAGCCAATGTTACAGAATTTGGGTTAAGATGATTTGACCTAACCATGAAAACGAAAAGTATTGCGCATTGGAGTGAGACAAAGTCATATAAATAATTTCTGGACCGTGGCATTTAACAGCAGGTTTTACATAAGTCATAGTAAGCAGAAATATTGTCAATTGCTATGGGCAAAATTGCTAGTTATCAAGCAATTTTTAGCTAAATTGATATATGCATTTGACACAATGCTATCTGATTGGACTTTGTTACATTTTTTCGGATGAAATTCGTTCAATCCAACCAAATCTGACCGCTGTGCGGGCTTTAATACCTAGTGTTTTTGATGCTACTTACTTATTGAGACATTCATTTTAATTACTTAACGATCCTAATACCATTCCTCCTTGATATGTGATCAACTTAAAAGGTGCGGACAAATTTCATAGCAAAGCGTAACATCCAAGGAATGCTTTTATTTACCACATCCATGTGGCTCACCTGCTTCGCAGGCCAGCTAAAGCTGTTGTGATTTGTTTCAACAAATCTTGTTGAACGTCTGCAAGACGGCCCTGAAAATTTGGAGCGCAGGGATGGGCACAGTGAATTCCCCCGCGACTTCACTTCGCTGTGATCACGGGGTTTTCTCGGCCATTCTTGATAAAATACAGCTAGGGAGCTTGCCAGCCCTTCCCGAAGGGCGATGTTAAATCTGCTTCCGCTTTATCAGTAGACCGGAAAAATTCACACCCCTGTTAAGCAAATATTATCGTTCGCTGAGTGAGTCGATATTAAGGTGGATTGGTATAATATCCAGATTCATGGTTATTAATACTTTGTGGGTTTTGGCGAATGAGCG
>JBKEFM010000189.1:0-7907 GCA_046709505.1 Paraglaciecola sp.
TGGGGCTTAAAGGGAAAATCCACCATACGACAAGCAACCCCAAAGACTATGATCTAGTGATATTAGGCACACCGGTATGGATAATGCGTTTGCCCTCCCCTATGCGAACCTATATTACTGATCACCAAGGGGAATTTCCCAAAGTGGCATTTTTTAGCACCCAAGGTTCCTCAGGTGGTAAAGAAGTCTTTAACATCATGGCCAAACTAATCGGAAAAACGCCGCTGGCAACATTGAAAATTACCGAGGCGGAGTTTGCCAGCAATGAAGACATAGCCAAGATAGCCTCCTTCGTGCTAGTTACCCGTCAACGCATGCAACCACTAGCCTAATCCCAGGATTGACAATAGCGGGGATTAAAAACACCCAATCGACACTACCCTGTACTGTGGTTCCAATTTAACAAACCGCGCTTGTTTCTTTGACCAAAGGTAATTTAAATCCCGTGGGAGTCAAACGTTCAGGGCCAGCAAAAAAAAATACTTACTATCGATGTATACCTCGAAAAATAAACCCTTTAAATAATACATAAAGAACCAGGATAACCTTGCCTCTAGGCTTAATAAATATCAAATTTAAATAATTAGCTCAAAAACCAAGCAATTGTTTACAGCATTTGTTATAAAAATTGCACAGACAAATCACAGGAACAGCGATGAAATTCACCTCATTATTATCAATAGTCTCAGTATTATCTTTTTTAGCTAACCCAGGCGCGGGTGCAAAAGACATTAGGCAACAAGTAGAGTCGACTATGCCTGAACTAATGGCGTTATATAAAGATTTACACGCCCACCCTGAACTCAGTGGTTTTGAAGTCAAAACCGCAGCTAAATTGGCTAAAAAGGCCCATCAACTGGGTTTTAATGTTACCGAAAATGTCGGTGGAACTGGCGTGGTTGCAGTACTAAAAAATGGTGACGGGCCGGTCGTGATGATCCGCGCCGACATGGACGGCCTGCCGGTGGAAGAGCAAACCGGATTGGCATATGCGTCTAAAGAGCGAGCCGTAACCGAAGACGGTATTGAGTCAGGCGTCATGCACGCCTGTGGCCATGATACCCATATGACTAGCTGGATTGGTACCGCAACCGCCTTAAGTGCGATGAAAGATCAATGGTCGGGTACACTGGTCATGATCCTCCAGCCTGCTGAAGAACGAGGCAAAGGTGCCAGAGATATGCTCAATGATGGTTTATTCAGCCGTTTTCCCAAACCTGACTATGCATTGGCATTTCACGATTCAGCAGGCCTTCCCGCTGGCACCATTGGCTATACCCCTGGTTTTGCGTTAGCCAATGTTGATAGTGTAGATGTGATAATTAAGGGCCAGGGCGGCCATGGTGCTTATCCCCATACCACCAAAGACCCTATAGTACTAGGCAGTCGCATAGTCGGGGCATTACAAACGTTAGTAAGCCGTGAACTGGACCCGCAAGACTCGGCGGTAGTAACAGTAGGCAGTTTTCATGCCGGCGCGAAACACAACATCATTTCAGATCGGGCTACGCTGCTGCTAACCGTGCGCAGTTATTCAGACCAAACACGCCAGACGCTATTAGATGGTATCGCCCGCATCGCCAAAGGTGAGGCTATTGCTGCTGGTATGCCAGAGGATTTAATGCCTGAGGTTATTATCAAAGATGAATATACCCCCGCGACTTATAATAGTCCGGAATTTAGTCATGAAATGGCCGCGTTATTCAGCCAACAATTTACAGAGCAGCGAGTACAACAAACCCCACCGGTTATGGGCGGCGAAGACTTTGGTCGTTTTTACCGGGCAGATAAAAGCATTAAAAGCCTGATTTTTTGGGTAGGCGGCGTGCCACAAGATGCGTGGGATAAGGCGCAAAAAAATCAGGGTGACTTACCCTCATTACACAGTGCACTGTGGGCTCCGGATGCTGAAAAAGTCATCAATACCGCAACACAAGCACTAACCTTGGCCGCCATAAATATCATGGAAAAATAGCTTAGGGTCTGACAGAAGAAGGAATGAAAGTAAACACCCCCTAATTTTTAAAATGGGGTGAAAGGAGTATGAAAGGAAGTGTTGCTATTGTTAACTAATCATTAACAAACAAGCAACGGTTACCAATGTCTCCTAAGTGCCTATTTACCCGTTTTTTACGTTACTTTGTATTGTTTCTGTCTTCAGTTGTCGGTTTTTCGGCGCATTGCGCAAATCAATCAACAGCTGAGATCTCTCCTCAGATCAAGGTGATAAGCTCAGGAGGATTTGCAGCAGCTTTTGCCCTTCTGACACCTGAATTTGAACAACAAACAGGTGTGCAAATCATTACGTCTTATGGTTCATCCGCTGGCGGTGCAGCTGACTCCATACGGGTAAGGCTGGCTAGAGGTGAAATATTTGATCTGATCATATTGTCACGTTCATCACTGGATCACATGACTGCACAAGGTTTTGTGAACCCTGATAGCCGCACAAATCTCGTTCGCTCAGATATTGGTATGGCGGTCAAAAGCGGCTCAGCAATACCGGATATCAGTACCCCCGCGGCCTTTGTTGAAACGTTGTTAAACGCCAAATCTATTGGCTATTCGGCAAGTGCCAGTGGCCCTTTTATCCAACCAACTTTGGCCAAAAATGGGGTTTTGGCCGCAAATTGCCGACAAAAGTCAGTGTATTCTTAGCGAGCGAGTAGCAACCGTGGTGGCACGTGGTGAGGTCGAAATAGGTTTTCAACAAATCAGCGAAATCCTGCCCATGGCCGGAGTAGTGTATGTAGGGCCTCTTCCCGGATCCTTGCAAAAAATCACCACTTTTTCTGCAGGTATTTTACGTAACGCACCTAATGCTGAGCATGCCAAACAACTTGTAGAATTTCTATCGTCGAAAGGATCCGCACCGATTATTGACACCACAGGCTTAATACCTGTGGTACTTGAAATCCCCAAACCTGTGAGCACAAAATAATGCAGTACCTCTCGCCCCTTTACACTAAGTATTCCCTTATCAGCGTCATTTTAGTGTTATTAAGTGCGCTATTACCTGTCCCTGTCTTGGCCGATGATGACTCTTTTCCAAACCAGCCAATCACCATGGTGGTGGGTTTTGGGGTCGGAGGAGGGACAGATCAAATGGCCAGAGCCGTATCTAGCTATTTCGCAAAAGAATTGGGCCAACCGGTGCAGGTGGTTAATAAAAAAGAGGCGGGTACCTTGCTTGCTACCAACTATGTACTGAGCAGACCACACGATGGTTACACCATTTTCGCCTCAGGTGTTAATCCTTACCTAACCAATACTGTGCTGGAAGGCAATGCAGATTATACTATGGATGATTTTTCATACATAAATTTTCAGTGGTTCGACGAAGATCTGATTGCGGTTTATAAAGACAGTAAATATCAGAGTCTGCCAGAACTATTGGAAGATATAAAAGCCCATCCTAAAACCGTAAAAGCGTCGGTAGTGCGAGGTTATGGGGGACATTTAATGGCTAAATTACTCCTCGAGCTTTATGGTATTCCCGCAGAAAACCTTAATTTGGTGACCTATAACCGCGGCGGTAAAGCACGGGCTGCGGTTGCCGGAGGAGTGGCAGATTTTATTGTGATCAGTGCCAAGAGCTCAGAAAGTATTCGTGAGTATGTTCGTCCACTGGCCATTATCAGCGATAAAGATGAACTAGATTGGAACGCACCGGCGATCAATAAAGCCTTAGCACCCCTAGGCCTTGAGGCGCCTGTGTTGCAAGGTACAATACGCGGCTTCGCCACTAGTTCCGAGTTCAAACGGAATTACCCACAGCGCTTTGCCTTTATCACTGGCGCAATGAAACGCACCTTGGAGAATCCGGAACTACAGGCATTACTAAAAGGCTCCAGTATTTCAGGACGCTGGATGGGCCCAGAAAAGTCCAAAAAAATCATGAAATTTAATTTTGAAGCCTCTAAACAATATTCTTATTTATTGCAATTGTGAGAGCCAATATGAATCGAATAGCCTTAAAATTCACCCATCACCAACAAGCTGATTTAATGGTTCTGCTGGCATTATCAGCCCTGGTGATCTGGTACCTGTTTGATGCATATAACGCATCCAGTCACATAGCCAATTTAATCTTGATTTTACCCGTTTCAATCCTGGTACTGGTGTTATGTATAATTGAATTTATCAGCCAATTAAGGGGCTTACATGAGCCTCCCCCTGATCTTGATCCTATTGTCACCATGCTGCCGGTCATCACCTTGTTTGTATTATTTGTCTTGTCTTTGGAATGGTTAGGTTTTGATGTGGGCACCTTTGTCTTTATCAGTGCTTTTTTGTGGCTCAATGGAGAAAGACGCATAAGGTGAATTTTAGGTTACAGCATCAGTTTTGCCTTGCTTATGTCCTTGTTCTTCTAGGCAATGCTGCCTTTTCCCATGCCGATGCTGACTTTACCGACTGCTTATTAACAGGACAAATACTTTATGAATATTAATGATGTTATTGGCGGTTTCACTTTGCTTTTTTCCGACCCCTCAGCGTGGTTAATCGTAATACCCAGCATCTTAATTGACTTGATTTTTGGTGCCATACCGGGCTTACAAATATCCATGGCAATGGCAATTTTTCTGCCACTGACCCTATATATGGATTTTATGCAGGCGATGTTATTTCTCACTGTTATTTACACCCACCTTACATATCAAGTAGTTATACTTAAATCATAACTTGATATTATTTTTGATACCTTACTTAGATCAAAACCCATACTAAAATTTAGATTGATTTCGTTTTATTACTCTTAAAAATCGTACCTGTCCAGCGAGTGAGTGCGAACCATTGTATAGCTAGTGCATGATGAAGATGTATCATGTTGAGGTATAAGTGATTAGGTAAGGTATATGTAGTGACATTACCACTGAAAACTGTCGGTCTCAAAAGAACGAATTCCGGTCATACGATTGGAATAAATTGCGACTAAAAAGTGAAGGTTAATCATAACCGTTAAATAGTATTGGTTAACGACAAACATTGCCTGATAGCTGATATAAACGACATCCATTTTTTAACCTCTTTGAAAATCCCGCAGATTAGCGAAAAAGCTATCGTTAAAATTGACTACGACCCCATTAAAATTAAGACTTTCGCTCTATTTTCAGTTTTCTTCTTTATGTTTTCTCAATACCTGAAAAAATTATGGAGTAATAATCCCCTTGCCTGTATTGATCCTTTGCGTCTGCTTATCGTTTAAGTTGTATACAATCAGGAGCTACGAAATGAATTTATTTATTGAATCAATTGAGGGCGGAACATATCTCGCAGGCATTGGAGAAACACGAGCCGTTAGTTTTCTTAAAGACAAACACACCGACTCTTTGTCGTTTCGATGTATTAATACGATTAAAGTGCAAGTTAAAGGCCAGACATTTGAAAAAATTTGGCTAAAACAAAGCACCCCATATGACGAAATGTGCGGGCTCAATAGTAGTAGTGAATCTCTTGTAATCGAATTACAGTGGCGTTAGCGCTCTTCTTCGAGCTTGTAGTGATTAACATTTTTTAGTGGTATTAATACGTTCTTATCATGGCTTATATTAAGTGTTCTTTGTGGCGTGAGTTTCCTTGGCAAGTCAGCAGCACGAATAACGGGCGGAGCATAGCGGTCATCATCACATTGCTCCGTTGTCGACCCACATAAGTTCGGCGTTTGTACTCAATTTTAGTTTCACTATAATCGAATTTATTGGCGGCTGGCTGACTAATACCAATCCGTATTAATAAGTACCCACTCAGAATACGTCCAGCAGTTTGAGCAAGGCGCCGTTATGCAGGAATAGCTATTTTCTTTCAAAGAGCGATATCACAGATAAAATACGCTAGTGCATTCCCTTTGGGCGAGTTTTAAATGGGCTTACTCTGCGTTGCCCGAATTCGAAAGAGCACCACTATTTCTTCATTCAAGCGCCTTGATTAAGCCCATTTAAATTCTCGCCCAGCGTCATTTACTAACACGGATTGTTATAATAGTACGGCCATTATGGCCGATGCAGTGCACGATATAGGGACAGTCTATCCAATAGGTAGCGCCTGGAACTTGCAAAAAGTGGGCACCCAGGTGGCCACAGCCAGTTTTACCTAAGACTTTAAACGTTAGTCGCTTATGGGGGCCATGATCAATGGAATCGTTTTGGTCAGCTGCTCATTCTGGGTATTATTTGCAGCTATGCCCCGTTTGTTTGCCCCACAAATGCCCCATACCCAAGGCATGTTTTTGATTGCCTTGCTGGAGGTAGCTGTTAATGGCTTTGCTGCCTATAAACTCAGTGGAGGTGAAACCCTCAATTAGTACCTGATTGAAGATGTATTGGGCTCGGTGGCGGTATTAATTGTGTCTGTGGTATTGATTCTTGTGGATTTACCTATACTCGCCCCTCGATTGTCCATCGTCTTTACGCTGTTTATCTTATACAACGTGGGGCGTAATCTGCGTGAAACTACCAGTTTTTTTGCAGGGAACACCGGATGACCGGGTTCACAGCAAGATTAAACAAACCTTACTGGCTATTGACACTGTAGGTGAGGTGCATCATATGCATTTTTGCTCATTAGACGGTGAAAATCATGTATTAACCGCCTATCTGGTGCTTAAATAAATGTTGCCACCAGAGCAATTGATGGCGATCAAAGCAGAAGTGGCCAAACGTCTGAATAAGCATCACCTAGCTCACACCACCATTGAATTTGAGTTTCCCGATGAAGGCTACCGTGACGCCTAGGTGGACTTAGCTGGTAGGAGGCAGCTATATATAGACGCGCTCATAAATATCAAAAAAATCTTCCGAATCATACACTAACAGATCTAAAAAAGAACAACGTATTGAACACACTGAGGTCGTTGGTCCCGTTCAAATTATTCCTAAACTTAAGCGTGTAATCAAAATCACAGACTATGACAGTGGGCAACCAGTAGTACATCATATTGAGTTACGCAAATGTGAGCGCATTGATTGCTATGATGCGTTTGTTGATGGCGAGATTTGGAAACGACGTGGAGGGTGGAGGGTGGAGGGTGGGGCAGCATTCTTACAGGGATCCGTAAAGCAATGCCAAGATTATCAAAAGAGTGAATAAAACGTGACTGGCAAGTGATCGCTTTAAGGGGGACGTTCGAGACACTATTTAACTTAGTATTACGATATTAACGTGTGGCCTGATCCTGACGGGGTCGGATTCCTAAGCGGATCGACTCAATAAAGGCTGACCTTTCAAACATCCCGCATGCTATATATTTATACAATTGTAATGAATGTGTGGCAACTCACGCAAAAAAGGTAGCCGTTTACAGCCATAATTATAGCGTAATACATTGTTTTACAGAGGTAAATTAAAAAAGTTTAATTCTTAAATATTTTGTATTTATCCGTAATAACAATTTCCGCAAACAAGATGCAGCCATCAAATTGCTTCTAAAAATGCTAAGAGTATGAAATCATGATAAAAATTTTATCCTAGCTGGAACTATTAAATTGGAACCCATCCGGACTTAACACGAGTTCCGACTAATAGACTGTTGAATATCAAGGTGAAGTGGTGCGTAATTCTAAAATCGATCTTTTGAGGTTCATTGGTCTATCAATGATTATCTTTGCTCATATTGGTTCATACGGTGTTCTATTTCAAATTCGTAATTTTGATGTACCTTTAATGGTTTTAGTTTCAGGGATGTCGTTTGGTTTGAGTTATAAAACTAACGAGGAGTATTTTAATTACCTATGGAAGCGAGTGAAAAGATTAATATTTCCTGTATGGATATTTTTAACTGTATATTTCGTTTCATTATTAATGCTAGATCCACAAAGCTTAGATCTAGATTTAAAAACAGTCATAACATCATATTTACTTATTGGTGGCATTGGGTATGTCTGGATTATTAAAGTGTTTATTTTAGT
>JBKEFM010000190.1:0-7853 GCA_046709505.1 Paraglaciecola sp.
CGTATTACTCACCCTGCTTTATAGCGATTATGTGTTCCTGGCCATAGGTTGTGCTAGCGGGTTTAAATCCAACCCGGTCGCACTTTATAACGTTTTTTTTGTGGCTGCAGGGACTGTTTGTGTTTATATGTTTTGTTTTTCTCGCTAGATGAGCAGCACAAAATTTGCCCGTATTGATTTAAAAATAAAGTTTGTGTTTTTTTTAAATCTTAAGTTTTCCCTAAGTTTGTCGGCATAATCTTATAACATAATTTATGTATAGGGCGTTCCAATGCTGTCTTTTAGTCGCAATATCAGTACAACAGAAATTGTTCATAAGCACGGATATGAAACTTTGTCTTTGGTTGCCAGACGTCAATCGACACAGTCAATGCTGAGTAAAAAGTATGCTTATCATATTGAGGTGTTTGCTAAACATGATGAGGGTCGTGAAAACGTAGAACGCTTTATTGAACAAGGTTTTTTGACAGCTTACAACGCCACCATTTCCATTAGCATGCCATGGATATTGGCCATTAGTACGGGATGTTTTAAAGCTGCGTTAGGTATTCGCAGTGCAATTGATACGTTGTTTGTTGAGCAATATAGTGAGCAGCCCATAGAGTGTATTTTGCAAGATATGTATGCACCGGTTTTGCGCTCAGAGATTGCTGAAATCGGCCATCTTTATAGTAATGCCAAGAAATTCACTATCCCGCTATTTCTGACCACAGCGGTCTCGCTTTTTTGCAATCATTATAAATTTATGGTGTTTGCCGCCACTGAACATGTGCTTGATTTAATAGAACGCTCTGGGATTGCCCATCAGATGATCACCCCTGCTGATCCTGACAAACTGATAAAATCGGCCAATAACTGGGGTGCATATTACGATACTAATCCTAAGGTTGTGGCCATTTCTTTGTCTAATGTGATGCAGGTTATTAATCACAATAAAAAGTTTCGAGTTATGTTTGAACACCTTGGTCAGCAAATTTCCTCAACGACGCAAAAACTAAAAGGCCATCAGTTATGAAGTCTATTGTTGAGTCATTCGGCCATGCAAATTTTGATGATATCGCGGTGCAAACGGCCCATGAACGTATAACCTACGGTGCTTTAAAAACCCGTGTTAAACACCTTGCCCTGTGGCTGGTGAATAAGGGTATCCAGTCTGTTGCAATTCATGCCCAAAATTCATTGGATTGGGTGATGATTGATTTGGCCTGCCAGCATGGCAATATTGTTTTTACCCCTGTACCGCTGTTTTTCACCCCGGCACAATTTCAACGTGTGGTGTCTTCGGTTAAGCCGGATATGTTATTTAGCCAACAAGCTGCTTCTTATGGGCAGCCAATCAGCTGTGAGATGGTTTACCTCAGCGCCTGCCGGCTCTCTCATGCCGCGCTATTACAGTTGCCAATAGGCACATCTAAAGTGACGTATACGTCTGGCTCAACAGGTGAGCCCAAAGGTGTGTGTTTAAGCACCAAAAGTCAGTTAAACGTTGCCTTATCTCTGGTTGAAACCATTGGCATAGCCCGTCCTAGGCACTTGTGCCTGTTGCCGCTGCCCACGCTTTTAGAAAATATCGCGGGCATTTATGCACCTCTGCTGGCAGGGGGAACGGTTATCTTAGTTAACGATGAACAGCGCGGCTTTGCCGGCAGCAAATTAGTGAATGCGCAACGTTTACTGTCATGTATTTCTGTGTACTTACCCAACTCGTTGATCCTGGTTCCTGAATTGTTACAGGTGTTGATAAGTGCAGCAAAGCAGGGCTGGCAGCCACCTGTGTCACTGCAATTTATTGCGGTGGGTGGCAGTAAAGTGGCCCCGGCGCTGATCAGCGAAGCAAGACGTTTTAAGTTACCTGTGTATCAAGGTTACGGACTATCCGAATGCTGCTCTGTGGTCAGTTTATGCCGCGCTACTGACGATACAAAAAGTGCCGGCAGGTTACTACCTCATATTCAGGCACGGCTGGAAAAGGGCGAATTGGTGGTGACCGGCAATACATTTTTAGGCTACTTAGAAGACCCGAAAAGCTGGTATCAAAACGAAGTTAAAACCGGCGACCTGGCCTCTTTAACTGGTAATGCCCTTTACATTGAGGGGCGCAGCAAAAATATGATTATCAATTCCTTCGGGCGAAATATTTCTCCGGAGTGGATTGAAGCACAATTGCTTGGCACGGGTCTGTTTTATCAGGCCGTGGTTATTGGCGAAAGTAAGCCTTTTTGCACCGCGCTTTTGGTCCCAGTTAGCGACACCTTGTCTGAGGGCGAAATTACGGCTCAGGTAGAAAAAATCAACAGCAGCTTGCCTGATTATGCACAAATTAAATGCCCGATAATATTGGCTCAGCTTATGGACAGTGAGCAAGGCCTTTACACCGAAAACATGCGACCAAGACGGGTTCAGATTGAGCAATTTTTTAAAGACGATATTGAAAAAGTTTATTCCCAATACCACGCTTAGGAGTCAAAGATTATGAGTTTGTACCAAAGATTATTAAATGAAACGAACGAAGAGCGTGAATATTTACTTTCTGCTCCTATTATTGTGCGCTGTTTCCAGGAGGATATAGTAACAAGTGACTATGTGGCCTTTCTCACTCAAGCCTACCACCATGTTAAGCATACCGTGCCTTTACTGATGTCGGTAGGTGCCCGTCTGGGGGAAGAAAAAGAATGGTTGCGCGAGGCTGTTGCAGAGTATATCGAAGAGGAGCTGGGGCATCAGGAATGGGTGTTGAATGATATAAGCGCTTGCGGTGTGGATAAAGAAAGCATTCGCCAGGGCCAGCCATCATTCGCAACAGAATTAATGGTGTCTTATGCCTATGATTTGGTTAACCGTATTAATCCATTAGGCTTTTTTGGCATGGTACATGTGTTGGAAGGCACCAGTGTTGTGATGGCCGATAACGCCGCACAAAATATTCAAAATGCCCTTGGTCTGCCCAAAAAGGCATTCAGTTACTTGCGCTCTCACGGCTCACTGGATATTGAACACGTGAAGTTCTTTGAAGACTTGATGAATAAAATCACCTGCCCCCATGAGCAAGCGCTTATTGTATCCAGTGCTAAAAAATTCTTTACCCTTTATGGCAATATTTTCAGAACCCTGAACGTCAGCCCCGCAATTACCAGCAAAGCCGCGAGCACTGGGTTATGAGCAAGCATAAAACCTGTTTGGTAACCGGGGCATCAGGAGGCATAGGGGGAGAGATAGCCAAGGCCCTGAGCCAGCAAGGCTATAGAGTTATTATTCAAGGTCGCAACCAAGGCAAGCTATACCGGCTAGAGCAACAACTATCCGGCGAGTCGTTGATAGTGCTTGGCGATTTAAATAACCCTGATGAGCGCCATCACGTATTAACCGAGGCATTTAAAGATGGGCCGGTAGACCTGCTGGTTAATGCTGCCGGAGTCTCTCATTTTTCAGCGTTTGCCTCTACACGTGACGAGAAAATGCGTGATCTGATGCAAACCAATCTGCTTACACCCATGATGTTGACCCAGGAATTTATCCGCTTTTCTCAGCCCCGCCATGGCGATAAAACTAGCCTTGGCGGGGCTGAACAGCAAAAGGTCACTATGGTAAATGTGGGCTCTGTCTTTGGGTTTATTGGCTATCCCGGTTTCAGTAGCTATTGTGCCAGTAAATTTGGATTGCGAGGGTTCACCGAGTCTTTAGCTCGTGAATATAGCGATACGTGTTTTAGATTCGCTTATTTCGCGCCACGGGCCACTCACACCGACATTAACACCCAAACTGTTGATGAAATGAACAGTGCACTGGGCAATGCGACCGATTCTGCGGCTTGTGTCGCACAAGCTTTTCTTACGTTTTTGCACAGCTCAAAAAGAGAAAATGTGCTTGGATGGCCGGAAAAACTATTTGTCACAGTCAATGGCCTGATACCCAAGGTGGTCGATAATGCCATCAAATCCAAACTACCAATCATCAAGCGTTTTATGGCTGCACAGGTGCAGTCTTAGAAAATCGGCAAAAAACTGAAGAGGAATATTTATGAATATTAGACATCTGCTGGGGTCATTAATGTTGTGTTTCACCCTGCTATACTCATCCCTTTCGATGAGTAATGAGCCCTTTGATGGGCAATTATTAGCCCTGCAACACCAGTGGGTAAAAGTGAACTATACCTTGACTGATGATGCTCAATCCGAGGGTTTCGAACAACTACTGGTACAAGCCAAAATAATGGCAGAGCAATACAAAGAGCGGGCTGAACCTCTGGTTTGGCTGGGGATCATCCAATCCAGCTACGCCGGTGCAAAAGGGGCCTTTGGTGCGCTTTCGTTAGCCAAAGAAGCCAGGAAATCTCTAGAGCGCTCATTGGCAATGGACGACCTGGTACTCAGTGGTTCTGCCTATACCAGTTTAGGCACACTGTTTCATAAAGTACCGGGCTGGCCGATTGGATTTGGCGATGACGGTGACGCAAAAATGATGCTTGAAAAGGCCATCACACTCAATCCAAAAGGGATCGACTCCCATTATTTTTACGGAGAATATCTTTTTGATAAACGGGACTACGCTGAAGCAAAAGAACATCTACTGTTGGCTCTGGACGCGCCAACAAGAGATAATCGTTCCCTGGCAGATCAATATAGACGAGCCGAAATACAGCAATTGATGGTTAAAGTAGATAAGAAATTACAGAAGAAGCATTAAGCCCATGTCACTTGCTGAGGGTGAATTTCAGTACACTTGAAATGTGAATATCGGTCAGGTTTAAGGTGTAAATATTTCCATGTCACAATGTTATGGCTTTTTAGGGCTGACATTAAAAATGCGGTTATGCAGCTAAGGGTAATAACTGTTTTACCCTTAGCTGACAGCTTGTATATTAAGGGGGTAACAGTCGTTGAAAATGAGTAAGGTTATACAGTGTTGGGGATCGAATGGGTTTTTATTCAATCTCCGGCGCGCGGATGATGTCTGCAAGTACGGGGTGTAATGGTCATGAAGCTGTGATGGTTCACAACAACCAAGGGAGGCCAGTGAAGGTTGCGCACTTCTACCAGGGGTTTGGGTATATACTCTTTGAGTATCCATGATCCAGTCACGCATCCAGAAAAATAATATGTTAAATAACGAATTCAAAAACCAATATTTGTGCACCCTTGCAGTCTGCGACCACACACTTTTTCGCCATCCACAGAGAACTATGGCCGATCGTTTACAGGCCATTATTCCTCTGGCTGCGCAATATACAGAGGCGGATTGTTATGGGCAGGGGGAGTTGGTAAATGAATTTGAACAGCAGATGGCTGATTTGCTGGGGCATGATGGAGCTCTTTTTTTGCCATCGGGCACCATGGCACAAACCATGGCTTTACGTATCTGGGCAGAGCAAAAAAACAGTCATAAAGTTGCCTTTCACCCTACCAGCCATTTGCAATTACATGAACAAAACGCCTACCACACTCTCCATGGTCTTGTCGCAACCCTGGTAGGCAAACCAGATGAAGTGATCAATCGTGCAGATCTGGATACTATCACTTTGCCTCTGGCGGCTCTATTGCTCGAACTGCCCATGCGAGAAATCGGGGGGCAGCTGCCCACTTGGGATGAACTTAACGCCCAACAAGCATGGGCCAGACAACAGGGTGTCGCCCTGCACCTGGATGGTGCTCGCTTGTGGTCTTGCACTGATTATTATCAAAAATCCCTGGCCGAAATTGGCAGTTTATTCGACTCGGTCTATGTGAGTTACTACAAAGATCTCGATGGTATAGCAGGGGCCGTGTTAGCTGGTTCAACTGATTTTATTGGCCAAGCGCGTATTTGGAGCCGTCGCTTAGGTGGTAACCTGATCACCTTATTTCCCGACATACTGGCGGCGAAACAGGGTTTGGCTGTTAATCTTCCCCTGATGCCTCAGTTTGTCGCTAAAGCCGGGGCCATCGCTGCACTATTTAATCAGCAAGCAGGTCTGCGTACCATCCCCCTAAATCCCCCTTGTAACCTTTTTCACTTGGTGATTGATCAAAATGCCAATGAATTAATGCCAAAAGTGATCAGGTGGTCAGAAAAGCATAAGATTGCCTTGTTGCCTCTGCCCAGAACATTAACCAGCACAAGCTGCCGCTTTGAATTAACCCTAGGCCAACATGCCTTAAAGGTCAGCGATGAGGATTGGCACAAGACCATAGCAAGTTTTGCCAACGAGATTGGCTAGCATAAGCCGAGCACATTGTTGTAAACAAAACATAATCAAACCTGCTAGGTGCCAGGGTGCCCATTATAGACGTTATTTTTCACCACACAGGGCATGGATAAAACCGAGATCAGCTGAAAAACCAAACTATAAGCACCAAGCCAAAACGCTTATGCTATTTGCAAGAGCCGGGCAGATGGCATGCCTTTAAAGCCTTTACAGCCTATACCAGCCACTACCGCATAAGGGGATGGGCAAGATAAGAGCATTATTCAACAGAGTTTACGCCAAGTTACTTATATTAGATCCGGTATTTTATGATGTTCACCGGGGCATTTCTGCCCATTTAGCAAGCCCTTATAGTTCACAAAATGTCACTAAAATAAAGCAAAACTGAGAATGATTAACAAGTGATAATCTGCAAATGTCACCTATTATTTATTCAAGCAGGGAGCGATTTCATAGATTGATTAAGTATTTCTCGACGGTTGTGACTATTTTATACGCTCGACCAGGTTCTCTTTACTTGGATTTACACCCTTATCCATCCCGCGAATAAAGCTCAATTTTAATACACGTGAACTTCTTCTTGCAATAATAGGGGGTATTGTATTGTGATGGGGGCATCCATGTTTCGATAACCCCAATCCTTGTAGCCATAAAGTCTGGCATGTCTGAAACCGTTAATCCTCCCCCAGCTCATGTAAACGTTGGTGACGGCGTAAATGGATAACAAGATTGTAGCGTAAAACAGGGTAGCTTATTTTGGCCGTTTTCGGAGGGTCTTTTTTATCAGCGAAGTGCCATAAAAACATATCTATCACTTTGATTTAAAGAGTATTTAAATAACCTAGTAAAGGTCGCAAAACCTGGTGCATTAAGTCTCTTTATGAGCACGAAGTTATGGATACCAATACGGAAGACCTCAATGGTAACGTGATTATTTCTGCTAGCATCGCTTTACTCGCACTCAAGCATGAGACTGAAAATAAATGAATAAATATGAATGCTCTTTCAATTCTAAAAAGAATAAACTAGCTCCCGTTATACTTGCTATTACAGCCTTGTTTGCTGTCGCCTCCCACGCAAATGTAGAAGAAGGACAAGACGAAGAAGAACAGTGGGTACCTACGCTGTCAGAATTAGCGGTATTGAGCACCACAGCTGCGGTTACCTGCACCAACTCCACTATCGAGGGTAATGCGGCGTCTGCCGTAACGGTTACACAAACCAATTGTTACCAGGAAGGGGAGGTTGTCCTACCCGTTTCGGAAGAAGTCGTGGAAGAATTTAGCGATGAGTACTATCGGCTTGCTGATATTACCTGTGATCATTATCTGACCAATTTGGCAGGGCTAACGCTTGAGCCTGGCGTATATTGCTTCGATGAAGCATCAACGAACACAGGCGGTGTACTGACACTGGAGCCCAATTCTGACGATCCTGAACAGGGATGGGTCTTTAAAGTGGAGGTCGGGGCGTTCACCGGTACCGATTTTGTTGTCAAAATGAACGGCGACGATCCTAATGCTTGTAATGTCGACTGGTGGGTCGCCGATGCGGCGACGGTCACACGGGGTGACTTTATAGGGAATCTTTATGCAAGAGGACCAATCACCTTAACGGGTTCAGCACCCACCTCATCATTTCACGGTCGAGCGCTGTCCAACGCAGCGGTTAC
>JBKEFM010000191.1:0-7690 GCA_046709505.1 Paraglaciecola sp.
AGCATCTAGCATCACAAAATGAATGTAAATGCGCACAACATTGGAATAAATATGACTGTAAATGAAAATTTTATCAGTAACTGGCTGCCGGTAGTCGTGACTCTGATCATTTTTGCTCTGCTGACTTGGTTGGCCCGGGTACTGTTATTTAACAAACTCAAACATACCGGCAATGAAAATATTTTCGCTCGCCAGCTTGCTATGTTAATGCTGATGTTAGTGGGTTTGATTACTGTGGTGATCACCCTACCGTTAAAAGAAAGCCTGGAATTGCAGATCCTGAGTTTGATTGGCTTAGTGTTATCCGGCTTATTGGCTTTTTCATCTACCACTATTTTTAGTAATTTAGTGGCCGGCGCCATGATGCGCTTTACTCAACCCTTTCGCACCGGGGATTTTATTAGCTTTGATGACTACTTTGGCCGAGTCACAGAATTAGGGTTATTTGATTGTGAAATTCAAACCCAAACCCGAGAATTAATCGCCATTCCAAATAATTTATTGATCAACAAACCGGTCAGTGTCATACGCAGGTCCGGCACTATAGTGTCTGTTACCTTATCTCTGGGTTATGATATTCACCATAGCCGTATCGATGAACTATTACTCCAGGCAGCCAAAGATACCGGGCTGGAGGAGCCTTTTGTATATGTGATCGAATTAGGTGATTTTTCCGTGAGTTACAAAGTGAGTGGGCTGCTGGTTGATGTAAAAAACCTGCTGACAACCCGGTCAAATTTGCATCGTCATGTATTGGATTGCCTGCATAACAACGATATCGAAATAATGTCTCCCACCTTTGTTAGCCAGCACGCAGGGAACGATGTACAGAAAAAAATAGCACGGTCGGCTCAATTACCTCCCCAGACGAGTCATACCACGGCCGAAGACGTGATATTTGATAAAGCCGAACAAGCCCAACAAAATGCCACCGATAAAATCCAGATGCTGGCTGAGGTACAAGACCTCAAAGAACGTTTATCAACCGTGGGTGAAAACGCACAACACGATATTGCAAAAAAAATTAACGAATTAGAAGATAAAATCCGCGAGATTAAAGAAGTGGTTGATGTGCCAGAAGATAAGTAGCCGGTCATTGGCTAGACCCTTTACCCGGGCATACTTAAAAAACAGATAGGCTCACCACCAACTTACCCTTTGTCACTGTGATTGACTCCAGGGTTGATTTAGCCAACTTTTGTTTTAAATCGTTATCATTAAGAATATAGATAGGTTTGGAGGCAAGTAAAGCAGCGATGGTGGATTGAGCCAGCTTTTGAATTTCAGTTTGCTGCTTTTTGGCTACACCATTTAATTTGAGCTCGACCAGCTGCGGGTTTTGAAAGTAAAACGCTCCCTCTTCCTGGTTATAGGAAATACTGCCGGTGATATAAGTGCTGCCTTTGCCGTTAAACGCCCCCAGGGCACTAGCGTGAATGTTCGCGCCTAACCCCAGCTCGTTAGAATCTTCAAGCAAATGCACTTTGGGCTCGGTAAAGGTCAGAGTAACAAAATATTTGGTACGGGTAAGTGGCATCATGGCACTGACCCTATTCTGCAATTCGGCCTCGCTAAATTCCTTTGTGTAGGAATATGCCTGGGCAGAGCAGGCTGATAACAACAACATTAAACCGCATAAAAATTTCATCTGGAACCTTAAGTTTTCCTCACCTAGCCAACACTGACGATATTATGAATAGAATATCGAATATTCACCATCATCGATAGCAAAAATAAAAAAGGCCAGCAATAAATTAAGCCGATTTAACGGGCTTTGCACCATCCACTAGACAGGTATTTTTGGGTGGCTGGAAGCGATGAAAAACCTAGCTCGCAAAACACCAGGCATGTAAATGATTAGGATTAAGTGGGCAGAGAATGATAGCGCGCTTTAAGTCGCTGTTTAAATACCTTGCCGCTATCTTCACGGGGCAATTGTTCATGCAAGTCCAGTTGTCTGGGATATTTAAAGTGTGATATTTTTCCTTCAAGAAAGTCATGCACCTGGTCCAAATTTAGCGACTGCCCCACTTGACAGGTTACTGCAGCAACGACTTTTTCGCCAAACTCTTGGTCGGGAATACCAAAGACAGCACAGTCCAATATCTGTGGCATTTCAAACATAGCCGCTTCAATTTCAGCTGGAAATATATTCGCGCCCCCAGAAATGATCATGTCTTTCTTACGATCATTAATATACAGATACCCGTCTGTATCAAGATATCCAATATCGCCAACCGTAGCATGGCCCTGGTAGCGCTCGTCTGATCCGTTGCCAGCAGAATTTGTATAAGCAAAATCGCCAAACATGGGTAGGTAAACATAAATTAACCCGGATTCACCTACAGCAAGCTCGTTTTTGTCATCGTCTACTATTTTAATCGAACCTCCAGGCAAGACTTTACCCACCGAGCCCGGTTTGTTGAGCGCTTCGTCTGATGAAATCAACGTCATAAAGCCTATTTCACTGGCGCCATATGACTCATAAAAAACAGGTCCAAACCAGTCTATCATGGACTGCTTGACGTCAGCCGGCCAGGCAGAGCCTGATGAAATGGCAAATTTCAAAGAAGAAATATTGTACTTTTCTTTTACCTCCCTGGGTAATTTCAACAAACGTATCATCATAGTGGGAACGATGTAGGTATGGGTAATTTGGTAACACTCTATATCGGCTAAGAACTTCTCAGCTGCAAATTTAGCTTCAATGTAAATATCCACGTCTCTGGCTGCGAAGCAGCATAATGACAAGGTGTTGGGTGCGCTGTGATAAGTCGGCGCTGTGATGTAGTAACGATCGCCTTTTTCTAACCTCATCAGCGTGCGGGCCAGCCCTTCATAGACACGATAGAGATCGGGCTGAGACTGATTAACGTGTCGCCGAATGCCTTTAGGACGCCCGGTGCTGCCTGATGTATAGGAAAACATGCCTCTAAAAGGCTTTATTAACGTTGTGATTGGCTTCGCATTTTCAAGTAATAGTGTCATGTCCTCACAGCGCTTGTCTGGTAAGGTTTGGTCTGGTTTTTGAATGTCGTAACTGGCAAGAATATTATCGGGCGTAGGGTAAACCAGTATGCTTAGCTGACGAGTCAACTCTCTCATAGCAGCACTGGCAAGATCAGCATGGGCAATTAATACTGAGGCGCCGGAGTCTGTCAGAATATGTTGCAGCTCTGAACCCGTGCTATGCCAATTTAGGGGTACGAAAGTGATCTCCAAATATCTGCAAGCTTCAATTAACTCGAACTGCCTGACATCATTACGCAGTAATATAGCAATGACATCGCCGGATTTTATACCTTTTGAGAGCAATACAGCCGCGATTTTTTTGACATTGTTGTCAAATTCCTGCAAACCCATTTTGCTGTTATTGAAAAATATATTGGGAAATATAACCTTCTCCTTTTTCCACATCAGGGTGTAAATGAACAATAAACACGAATGCTTAGCTGTGCAACTGATGGTTTTTCAGGCGTTGTTGCAGCTGATGAGGGGCCCCTTGACGGGTATCGCTTAGTCACTGAGGGACAACCTGGTATTTGCGTGAATTACCCCGCCACTTCACTTCGCTCTGATCACGGGGTTTTCTCGGCCATTCTTGATAAATAACGATAAACACAATAGCGGTCTTCACTTGTTTGCTTGGCTTTGGAAAATAAGTGAGCCCTAACAATGTGCTGTTATTTTCAAACCCAATACATGGGTAACTCGAGCCACTGTAGTAAGCCGGATAAGCAAGCCCTTAGTGCGTGGGTTCACTATAACGGCAGGGTCGCAGCAAGTAGCTTTTTCTAGTGCTAAGCAGAAACGGAAACCTCGAATTACTCCGAGTAATATTCTACACCAGGTAAAATAGGCTTCTTTGTTATAGCAATAAACCAACAGCAAAAATGTCCTTCAAGATAGGCCAAAAACCACATCTAATTTGCAACTGCCTCCCCCCCTTTTTATCAACCCTTTTATGTCATGATTAGCCGGTAGTAGAATTAACTGGCATTGATAATGATCAAAAATGGGTAAGAGGATTTTGGTTAGGTTTTATACGGTATTTTTTCTTGCTGTTAGTTATTGCTCTAATGGCGCTGAATTAATTATAGGCGTAGAGGATATTCACTATTACCCCTATTATGATTGCAAAACTCAACGTCCTTCATTTAGTAAAGACTTGCTCGATAAATTTGCTGACGACAGCGGCCATAAAATCACTTACCTGCCCTTACCCATCAATCAGTTTTCCAAATAGTTGTTCGAAGAAGATATCGACTTCAAATTTCCTGACAACAAGCGCTGGCAGCAGGCTTAGGATCCGCGCCACTTAGACATACATTTTAGTAATGATATAGTGCGCATGACTGCTGGCACCGTTATTTTGCGTAAGAACCAGCATGAAAAACAAGATTTTTTTAGAAATATTGGCACCATTACGGGCTTTATGCCAACACAATGGCTTGAGCAGATAAAGCAAGGTAAGGTGAAAATCATAGAAGACTCGAGCCCCAGAGTGTTGGTCAATCAGTTGACGCACAATATCGTTGATGGGCTGGATATTGATCTTGCCGTGGCAAACTATCATCTAAAAGAATTGAATCTACAGGAGAAATTAGTTGTCAGCCAAAATACCACCAGGCAGGTTTTCTCATACCAATTATCGTCTTTGAAATATCCGCTTATTATTGAGCAGTTTAATCGTTGGTTAGCGCAAACCATTTCTTTACCAATAAATTAAAACAACAGTACGGCATCCACAACGTTGAACCTAACCTGGTCGATATCAATAATTAATAAAAAGAATCAGATGCAAAATAAACCAGATTGATCTGGCTTTCAGCCATCCCGCAAGCTGACCACCCGTCCCTCTTTTCACCCTTTTCTTATACTACTTTAGCTCTTTGACCAATCGTTCACTTGGCAAAACCGTGATTAACACCTTAACTGTCATCACATGGTCACTTTTTGTCAACGTGGTATCTTCATCGCTCACAATAGATACCCTGGATAAGGGCTTAATAATGTACTTTTCGTGCCAGGCCCATTTTACGGGTAACACGGCCAAATGCAGGAGTGGCCGTTTCCTTTCAAATAGCGAAAATGCCGCGCTAAAGTCGCTGGTGCATTCCCTTTAGGCCAGTGTTAAACGGGCTAAATCTGCGTTGTTCGAACTCCAAAGAGCACCACCAGGACTGCATTCAAGCGACTTGATTCAACCCGTTCAAATTCTCGCTCAACGATCACTGACTAACATGGATTGGTATTAAAGGGGTTTGATATACCCAAATCGCTTTATGCTTAAACTACGCATAAACAAAAAAAACCATTCATCCGGATAATATGACAACTGGGAAAAATAGGTTTTCAGGTCACGTCACGGGCCAATATCACCTGTCAGTTTTAACGGTTTTGAATGATATGTTGCGCCACCTCATCGATAGGTTTGGAGCTAATACAAGCAAAGGATTTAATTTTCATTAACCCATTTTTTATCCTACCTTAACAAATAGCCACTGGGCGCAAAAACTTTGCCAGGCTATTTGTTAAAACCAGCCCATAGGTATCACGCCACTCAACTATAAAAGGGACGTTTTTTATGACATATAAAGTCGCCATCGCTATCTCTGGAGCCGTTTCATTAGGCTCGTACGAAGCTGGCACTATGTACGAAATCATCAATGCCATTAAGCTGCATAATAGCCAAAATTCTGATGATCGGCAGATTAAAATTGATGTACTGACGGGTGCCAGCGCAGGCGGCATGACAGCCGCATTGGTGGCGCAAAAGCTGTTGTATGAATCACAAGCCTTAGAAAACCCCCGAACCAATGTTGGTTATCAGGCCTGGGTAGAATCGGTAGATATAGACGGCTTGCTTACCCCCCACGAAGGCGATAATCCCAATACCTCTATTTTCTCCAGCGGTTTTGTTGCCTCTATTGCCAATAAACATATGCTCAACAGGTACGATAGTGCTCCCCCTAAGCCCTCACGGCATTTAGCCAGCGCTCAAACCATTAAACTAGGCTTGGCCATGTCAAATCTTAATGGTGTGGATTATGCGCGAAATATTTTCGAGGAAACCCATCATGGGCTACAAGACGGTAAATTTGTTGAAACCCGACATCAAGACAGAGTTACGATGGAACTAGGACCTGAAACCGACGTGCAAGCCACCTGGCAACGGATCGCCACGGCAGCACGCTGTTGCGGTGCCTTTCCCTTTGTATTTTCACCCCTGAGTATGGTCAGAAAATGGGCAGAACCCGATTATAAAGGTCGCGGTGCCGAGGATTTTTCCCAACGTTTACCCGGTGGCAAGTTCTCCTTTATGGATGGCGGCGCATTTAATAATTATCCCTTGGGTATGGCCAGAGAATTGGTCACAACCATAGACAAAGATCCCCTGGATTACAGCAAACGCTTTTACTTTTATATTTCGCCACACAAAAAAGTGTCCACCATGGATGAGACTTTTGATGCGTCCTCTCCCGGGACTTTGATGCAACACGCGGCCCTTAAAATGGCTGGCGCGCTTTTCACCCAGGCCAGGTTTCAAGACTGGATAATGACGGATAAAGTAAATAAGGATGTGGCGTTATTGGATAAACGTGCGGTGGAATTGGTTGACTATATACAGGATGCTCCCGATGAGGCCGTCGCTAACATGGCCAAGGTAGCTAAAGAATTGTGTCAGGCTATTTACGCTCTTCAAACGCCTGATAAGATACAAAACGGTAAAACGGATGTTATTGAACCGCCTCAAATTCAAGGTGCACAACCCCTTGAGCAAGCTATAACCAGGCTCACCAGACAGTATAAAGAGGATTACCCAGATTTTGACAACCTGCCAGCTGTCAAAAAAGAGGCCTGGCTTTACAGCATCGCCTTGCTGGAAAAAGCAGCCAACCTGGGGACACGGGACATCATGCGGGTATACACCATCACGGCGCAGGACAAAGAGCTGGCGAGCGAAGAATTAATGTCATTTCTGGGTTTTCTCGACAAACGCTACAGAGAGTATGATTATTTACGGGGGCGGTTAAATGCCGTGAAGGTGCTCAACCATATTATTCGCACAAAAAATGATCCAGACTTAGGCGCGATACACTTACCCCTGAATATCAGCGAATTAGACACCACAGAAGTACAACAAAGGTTAGATAACCTGGCCTTGGGCGATGCTACTATAGGGGACGTAAAGCTTGCGACACGTAATGATTTGTTCGAAAGAATAAAAGAGCGTTTTTACTTATACACCAGAAAAATGGGCATGAACTGGTTGCTCAGAGTAAGCCTGTTTAATTTTTTTGTAAAAGGAAAATTAAAAGGGTATTTGCAGCTCAATCGTTAAATTGGCTATGTATTACCGGGCCGCACAGGCCGGGCTTAAATTTAGCGGTGTTTTTAACGGTATTAAAAGACTGGATTTATGGGTGTCAAACCCGTTCACAACATTAATGAGATCTCAGGTTGGCTTCAAGTTACTAAACTATCCGCGGTTAAGGGAATACAATGCTAAAAAAAGAACAAGTGGGTCTGTTAGTGGTCGATATCCAGGGAACATTAGCTAATATCGTGCACGAAAGTGAATTACTGCTGACAAACACCGTTAAGTTAATTAAAGGCGCCCAGGCACTTAATTTACCCATTGTATGTTTGGAGCAAAATCCTGAAAAACTAGGGCGCACCACACCTG
>JBKEFM010000192.1:0-7651 GCA_046709505.1 Paraglaciecola sp.
CATATTGGCAGGAAAACCTGCGCTTAATAGCAATATGTCTAGTCATTTGGTTTATTGTATCATTTGGCTTTGGCTTGTTATTAGTAGAACCACTAAACGAATTCCGTCTCGGTGGATATAAGCTCGGGTTCTGGTTTGCTCAGCAGGGTTCAATTTACACTTTTGTTGGTTTGATTTTTTGGTATAGCTTTAAAATGAACAAACTTGATAAAAAATACGAGTCTGAGGATGGATCATAATGGATGAGTTAAAACTATATACCTACATCGCAGTCTTTGGCACTTTCGCCCTGTATTTCGCTATAGCATGGTGGGCTCGTGCCGCTTCAACCAGTGACTTTTATGTTGCAGGCGGCAGCATAACCCCCATGCAAAACGGCATGGCAATTGGTGCTGATTGGATGAGTGCAGCGTCATTCATTTCAATGGCTGGTTTAATTGCCTTTTTAGGATATGGCGGCTCTGTATTTTTAATGGGTTGGACAGGTGGTTATGTCTTACTAGCCATGTTGCTAGCACCCTATATGCGTAAACACGGTAAGTTCACTGTGCCTGAGTTTATTTCTGATCGTTATTACTCAAAAACGGCTCGAATTGTAGCCGTGCTTTGTTTAATCATTGCATCATTAACCTATATCATCGGTCAAATGAAAGGCGTGGGTGTGGCATTCTCTCGTTTCTTAGAAGTTGACTACGGCTTAGGCTTAGCTATCGGTATGGGTGTTGTTTGGGTCTACGCTGTACTAGGTGGTATGAAGGGCATTACTTATACGCAAATAGCGCAATATGTTGTCATGATCTTTGCGTATACCATTCCTGCCGTTTTCATCTCTTTTCAATTAACCGGTAATCCCATTCCACAACTTGGTTTAGGCTCTACACTGGCCGATGGTAGTGGTGTTTACTTACTTGATAAGTTGGACTTGGTTGTTACTGAATTAGGCTTTAAAGAATACACCACAGATAACATGAATGGCTCATTAGATATGTTCGCCTATACCATGTCGCTAATGATTGGTACGGCTGGTTTACCTCACGTTATCATGCGCTTCTTTACGGTTCCTTCTGCAAAAGCGGCTCGTTCTTCAGCAGGTTATGCATTAGTTTTCATCTCCTTATTATATACGGTTGCTCCAGCTGTTGGCGCAATGGCACGTCTTAATTTGATGAGTACAATTGAACCCACTGCCGGTCAACATTTAGAGTATTCAGCCCGTCCTCAGTGGTTTAAAGACTGGGAAAAAACAGGTTTATTAGAATTTGAAGATAAAAATGGTGACGGTAAAATTCAATATTCAGCAGACACAGCAACCAATGAAATGGTGAAAGTTGACAATGATATTATGGTACTAGCCAACCCTGCTATTGCTAACTTACCTAATTGGGTAATTGCATTAGTCGCAGCCGGTGGTTTAGCCGCGGCACTGTCAACAGCGGCAGGTTTACTACTCGCTATATCGTCCTCAATTTCCCATGATTTAATGAAAGGTGTATTCACACCAAATATGTCTGAGAAAAATGAGTTACTGACTGGGCGAATTGTTATGACACTTGCCATTTTAGTCTCGGGTTACCTCGGTTTAAATCCGCCTGGATTTGCCGCAGGGACGGTGGCGTTAGCCTTTGGTTTGGCCGCATCATCAATATTCCCAGCACTAATGATGGGTATTTTCTCTAAGAAAATGAGTGGCACAGCAGCTATTGCGGGTATGTGTTCTGGTATCGGAGTGACCATGCTTTATGTATTCCAACACAAAGGCATTATGTTTATTCCAGGTACTGATTTCTTAGGTAGTATGGGCGCAAACTGGTTCTTTGGTATATCACCAAATGCATTCGGTGTTGTGGGTGCGTTAGTTAACTTTGGCGTCGCTTTTATCGTGCTGCAGTTTACAGGAGCAGCGCCTAAACATATTCAAGATTTAGTTGAAAACATGCGTCGCCCAGGTGGCACCGCTGCAGTCAGCGATCACTAGGCATTAATTGTCTACTGGACAGATCGTTTTGTTAACATGATCTGATAAGGATGATCTACTGAACATTAAAGGCTAAAGAGTTTCTCTTTAGCCTTTATTTTTCCAGATGTTTTAATTAAAAATCTTGAGTGAAAATCAGTTACCATGGATCAAAATAATAAAGTGAAAAACGCTTTAATTTGATTAAAATCATCAAAAAATTTAAAGCCTTAAAAAAGATAAAACAATGAATAAACATACAAGAACTGCATTTATGGTGGCACCAATTTTAGCTGTAATTGGATATATTGCTGCAGATTATTATGAAGAAGACCAGGCTGAAAAAGAGAAAGTGATCCAGTTAGTGCCATTTGGAGACTGTGACGTGATCAATCAAGAGTGTATTTTGAAAGCTGGCGATTTCGAAGTGAATGTCTTTGACAAAGACAACTTAACAACGGTCAACTCAACTTTTCCGCTAGACAGCGCAACAATATTTCTGGTTGATAAAAATAATACCCCCACTGCCTATCCTTTAGGCATGATACAAAGCCCTTATTATTGGCACACAAAAACTAACTTGAGAGAATTAATCGGTCAATCAGGACAAAGTTACAAACTTCGACTGGTAGCGAAGATTAAAGGTGGTCGTTATATCTCAGAGTTTAATACAAAAACAAAATAGCATTGCGGAGTATAGGTCTGACATTCCGCAGCATTTTAAGAATATATTCTCTGGTAATTTATCCCTAAAATTTTAAAGATGATGGCTTGTCTGTCTTTTATATTTAACAGCAACGTTTGTTGTTCATTTATCGTAAGTAGTTCAATACCCGCAAAAGCACTGGAATACCCACCGAGCCGTTGAGGTTTGCGTTAGCTTCTTTTTCATATTAGGGAAGTATTCATCCTGCGCTTTTAATTGCTCACGGATCGTATGATCTAATACCGCATAGACCATTAAGCAAGTCGTCAAGACCATCGGCAGCGCTTCTATACGCTCCGGTTTTTTAAGATAAAATGCCGACGTCAAAAAATCCGGGCATTTAAGGGATCGGAAACCTTTTTCAACGGCTTGCTGGCACAATTTTTTGAAGGTTTTGCGACTCCCCTCTACTTGCTTCAACATCCGGGAATTTAGCGTATGATGCTCTCGCTTTGTCGCTTTTTCACTGCGCGCCAGTAACCATTTCTGTTCAACATCAACATAATGACTTGTTTGCCAGAGGCCCTGGTAGCCATCACAAAGTGGTTCAAAGGTCAGTAAGCTTGCACTTTGTACCCGTGTTTTGGCTTCTTTGAGTTTTTGTGGCACGGGGGTAATAAACAATTGAGACAGTGCATCCATACAACGATGGTTTCCTTAACATATAAGGTGGCATCAGCCACCAAATAGCGGCATTTCTAGGCGGTTTTAAGGCTGCTGATATGAGATTTCACTATCTTTTTAAATCCCTCTACGTCCTTGATATTGCCGTTTTTCCCTGCATATAAACGGGGATACCAGAACGATTTTCGCATATCAAGTTGAGTACAACCTGATTGAGCTTCGGGCGGTGATCACGGGAATACCCTTTGGTAGTGTGAATGGCGGTAGGCTCTTCTTCGTCCGAGTTGGCCTTGCCACCGTAATGAAAGCGGATTGAATCTAAATGGGTGAATTTGCAGGGGAGTTTGAGGTGATAAACGACCCTTTAGGCAATTCTCTGGTACAAACCAGAAACGCCTGCATCATAGAGCGCATCAAGGCAACGGCCCAATGCATCATCGTTGATATGAGATCCCTCAATCCCTTGGCCAATCAGTCGCGAAACCGGTTAATCATCAAAAATCTCACTATACATATGCAACGTTCGACCTGTAAACCCCTTAATATTCAACAGCATAGCTGTAAAAATATGACCATAGTTCACTTGTCTGCACTCAGAAGTATCCAGTACTTTATCAATGATAACGGCCAGGTCAATTTTCTGGCAAGACCCAGCAACCAAAGCAAGATGATCTAGCCTTTTAGATGAATAAACAGCTGATGACATGATAATTCATTCGCAAAACAGAGCAATAAATCAAGATTGGAGAGCGCAGTCACCATATTTTTGAAAAATCATGTCAAAAAGATAAAACAGAGGCCGTATCGGTCAATAAATGATCGATATGTTATCTCTAAATTATGTGCGGAATGACAGATGGAGCAGTTGCCTATATACATTAGCATTAGCATAGGCCGCCAGTTACCACAAAAGATCGGCAAGGTTAAATCTAGCAAACACAACATATAGTGGTGGGTGGAGCTAAGTGGATAACCCTTATTTTTTCCCATGGAATTTAATAAATAAAAATTTTTAATACACCTCGGACAAGTTTTCACTTAACCCCTACCGGATACCATTTATTGCAGTGAATCCTTAAACAAGTCTTTTACACCATACGAAAGCGTTATCCGCTTACGCCAGCTTTGGCTGATCTTTCTCAGTTGGCTGACTCAGCTCAGCGCTAATGGCGAGATTAGCGAAGGTGGAGAGTTTGTCTTTTAAACGCTGAGAATAGGTAATGAAATTTGTCAAGGCACCGGCGTCAACTCTGGACGGGTCAACCAGCAGAGTCAGCAAATCCCGATTGGCCAAATCTATATTATGCTGAAGGGCTTTGGCTGTCTTTTTCAAATCCACTGCAAGTTCGCCACACAGTGCCATTTGAATGTCATCAAAAAACCCCAGAGTTTGGCTGGAAAGCTCACGCACAATTAGCAGTACATCCGTTTTCAACTCTATATATTGCTCTTTCATGACTCGTTTAGAGGCAAAAAGGTCAGTAATGGAGTCGTGTATCTGAAACAGATAATCAAATTGATTAATAAGTTCAATCAATTGTTTGGAATCATTCTCGGCTTTAATCGAAGACACCACTTTAGCAAAATAATGCATATATTCTTTTTTAACAAAGTTCATATAGTCAATGCGTTTTTGCGCAGTATCGAACACGCCCTGGTAATTGGTTTCAACACTCAAGGTCACTGTGCTGTAGTTTTCTTGCAGAAAAACGAATAAACCCTCTCTGCCGCTTTCAAGTTTAGCCCGTACTTGCTCGAAGTTGTCTTCCTCAGCAAAAACTGGCAATTCCAGGCGCTGAAAATCCATTTTCCCTTCCCCCAGTAAAAAATCGACTACGCGCGTAAAAGGGGTAATAAACAAAGTGAAAATCAAACTGGTGGCCAGATTAAACACCAGATGAATATTCGCCAGCGCTATGGCTGGAGCCATTTCAATATCCCCTAGGCGATGGCCAAAAATAAGAAGAAATGGAAAGAACAGTAAAACCCCTCCTATGTTAAATAAAAAATGACTTAAAGCCGCCTTTTTAGCCGCAATGTCCATGTTAAATACGGCAATAAAAGCCGTGGCTGTGGTACCAATATTTGCCCCCATTATCAGGGGGACCGCATTTTCCAGACTCACCAAACCTTGTTGGGTAAATACAATAGCCAAGCCGGTAGTGACTGAGCTTGATTGCACCAGTGCCGTAAATATACAACCAAAAGCAATGGCATAGATAGGGTTTTGTGGAGTGGTCAGTATCTTGATTAATCCTTCATTAGCCTGCAAGGGTTCAAGGGAGGAAGCGATAAGGTTAAGACTAAAAAAAACAAAACCAAAATAAAATATAGTTTTGCCAAAGATTGAATATTTATTCCGTAAAATTGATAGAAAAAAACCAATTATGATTAGAAATGGCGCAAAATTGGTCAGTTTAAACGCTACCAGTTGCGCGGTGATCGTGGTTCCAACATTGCTACCAAATATGATCCCTACACTATTTTTAAACGACAGCACGCCTGCATTGACCAGACTGATAGTGATCACCGAGGTGGCTGAACTGGATTGAATAACCATAGTGACCAGGGCACCGATCCCGACTCCGACTAAGGGAAATTTGGTGACATTCGCCAATGATTTACGAAAATGTTCCCCGGACAATCTTTCAATTTCTTTGGAGAAGCTCTCCAGTCCAAAGATAAATAAAATCGTCGCCGTAAGGCCCGCCATAAATATATGCAGATTTTCCATAACGACCTATTCAAACTGCAAAACAGGTAAAGGCTCAACCTGACTGGTTAGCTTATCTACTACCCCTGATGCTGTAATATCACCCAAGACATTGACGACTGTCCAGCACATGTCCAGAATTCTGTCTACACCAAGCAGCAGCGCAATACTACTGGCCGCAGTTAACCCCCGGACCACAGGTGCCAGGACTACAGGCACGACTATCATCTGGATTAGGGCTAAAAAAAGATAACCGGGAAACGCTAACCAGCTGGAAACCAGCAGGGAGGGTTCAGTTAACACCCAGCCTAAATTCGGCCCCAGTTTCCCCCCCATAGCCACACCAAACAACATACCAATTATGACCTGTAACCACAGTTTATTTTTTATCAGCTTATGCAACTGATCAGAAAGCTTACCTGAAGACGTCAGATTAATATCAGTCAAAGATGCCAAATTTAGATACTCGCCGTAAAATATACTTCTATTCTAGGTTGCGGCCTTAGGTAACAAGCTGACATATATCAACAATTGATAAATTTTCTGGCTCTTCTGTGCTTCTTTGAGTGAACCTAGTTCCGACCTTGGCTGGTCTGAGTAGCCGTTCATACAGCGACAGCAGACTTGTTAGACCAAAAAACCACCTTCGGTTGATCCGGATCAATAACAGATTTAGAACAGGTGCTTAACTGTTCACCACTTGTTGTAGTCGCCTTTGTAATGTCACAAAACGACATAAGTCATTACATATTACTAACCTCTTTTGTACAGGAGCACGACTATGTCAAACCTTTCAATACGATCTCAATCAGGTAAAAAAAGCCCTCAGGGTCAGTTAGGTAAAGGCTTTCAATTGCCAGCAATAGATGATTTTTTTGACAATTTTACTCAACCTTGGCCCTTGATGCGCCCAAATTTGAATATTTGGGATAGACAGGAAACCATCCTTAACCCCAAAGTTGATATATCAGAAGATGACAAAAACTATACCTTGTCTGCTGAACTGCCTGGGCTGGATGTAAAAGATGTCAATCTGGATATTTCTGATGGTGTACTGACCTTAAGTGGAGAGAAAAAAACAGAAATGGAAAATAAGGACGAAAATCATCATATTATGGAACGCAGTTACGGTTCTTTTAAGCGCAGTTTCTCATTACCAGCCAGCGTTGAGGAAGACAAAATAACCGCAGATTTCAAAAAAGGTGTATTGCATATCTGCATGCCAAAATCTGCCAAAGCTCAGCAAAAACAACGGAAAATTTCGATCAAAGAATAAATTCGCAATACTGATCTAAACATTATTTTTGTTATCCACTGTGGCTAACTCAGGTAACTGCTGCCTGGGTTAGTCCTTGATAAAGAGTCAGATTATGAAAATACTGGTAGTGTATTATTCATTAACCGGGCATACAGAAAGCGTGGCCAGCGCCATAGCAGAATTGTACAAGGCAGATATACAAAAGATAGAAGACGTACACAAGCGTCTCAATATATTGGGCTATTTACGCTGTGGTCTTGAGGTAATGCTGGGGCTTAAAGGGAAAATCCACCATACGACAAGCAACCCCAAAGACTATGATCTAGTGATATTAGGCACACCGGTATGGATAATGCGTTTGCCCTCCCCTATGCGAACCTATATTACTGATCACCA
>JBKEFM010000193.1:0-7484 GCA_046709505.1 Paraglaciecola sp.
TGTCAGTCTATGCACCAGATATTGGATTGTGATGGGAAATTAATTAGAGTAATTGGTATTAGTACCTCTAAGTCCATAGGGCTGAGCTCCTTTGTGCTCCAATGGCTATCTGGGTAGTGCGTTTTTTTCAACTACTGCGTATCTCTGTCTGTTCTCTGTGCCCTCTGTGGTGAGAAGTTGCTTTTTACAGTTCGGTTGCCGCGAATGGCTTAGGCTAGTGAGTTTTGTTTTTCAACTACTCCGTTTCTCTGTGTGGTCTCCGTGTCCTCTGTGGTAAAACGTTGCTTTTTCCACCTGACTGCCCAGGCAAAGGATTGGTTTTTATACCTAAAAACGGCTCAATATCTATCTCGTCATCTATTGAGGGCCTTCAAACTCAATTTCATAGTAATAGGAATAGGAATTTAATTAAATTAGAATAAGTTATTAATTTCCAAGGGATAACCACCGGTGCAACAAAAATTAGATAACCACGTCATATCAACACTTAGCTTTAAGGCTTTTCGACATCATATAGTGATGGCAATTATCGCCATCACTCTTAGCGCCTGTGGTGGTGGCAGTAGTGAGCCCACTATAGCTGTTAATATACCCGTTGTGACGCCAGTCGACACTCTACCCTTAGCTGTTGCCGACAGTTTTAGTACTAATCAAAATACCACCTTAACAGCCAACCTGGCTGCCAACGATACTGGTCTTGATGACAGCCCGGTAATCTTTAGCCTTGATACACCCGCCAACAATGGCGTTGTTACTGTTACAGGTAACGGCGTTGCAAGCTTTATTCCCGAGACAGATTTTAGTGGTACGGATAGTTTTGTTTATGTGGTTACTGATGCAGATGGTGATGTGTCTACAGCCACGGTTTCTATCACCGTTATCGCAACCGTTGTGACGCCAGTCGACACTCTACCCTTAGCCGTGGCCGACAGTTTTAGTACTAATCAAAATACCACGTTAACAGCCAACCTGGCTGCCAACGATACCGGTCTTGATGACAGCCCGATAATCTTTAGCCTTGATACACCTGCCAGTAATGGCGTTGTTACTGTTATGGGCAACGGCAGTGCAAGCTATATTCCCGGCACAGATTTTAATGGTACCGATAGTTTTGTTTATGTGGTTACTGATGCAGATGGTGATGCATCTACAGCTAAGGTTTCTATCACCGTTATTGCTACCAATGCCTCTTCCTTTTGGCCTGCAGTCAACAGTGTGGTGACGACTAATGTAGACGCCACAGTCGGCTTTATTGTGGCTGAGATGACGATTGGTGAAAAAGTGGGACAGATGGTGCAAGCAGAAATTGGCGGGGTTAACGTCGCTCAGGTTCGCCAGTATGATTTGGGCTCAGTGCTAAATGGCGGCGGTACCTGGCCTAATGGTAAAAACTCCAGTATTGCAGACTGGGTTACGCTGGCAGATAGCTTCTATGAAGCCAGTACCGATGTTAGCGATGGTGGCGTGGGCATTCCGCTTATCTGGGGAACCGATGCGGTGCATGGCCATAATAATGTTGTTGGTGCCACTATTTTTCCTCACAACATTGGCCTGGGTGCAGCCAATAATCCTGATTTGATGCGCCAGATTGGCGAGGCTACAGCTCTGGAAGTTGCGGTAACCGGGATCGACTGGGTATTTGCACCCACACTAGCCGTGGTGCGTAATGATCGCTGGGGTCGAACCTACGAAGGTTATTCCGAAGACCCGGAAATAGTCAAAGCCTATGCCGGTGAAGTTGTTATCGGCTTACAGGGTGATGATGCTGATCGTTTTGGGCCCGCTCATGTGATTGCCACAGCAAAACATTTTATTGGCGATGGTGGTACGCAAAATGGTACCGATCAGGGTAATACTGTTGTAAGTGAAACCGAGTTGCGTGATATTCACGCTCAGGGCTATCTGTCTGCATTAGGCGCCGGCGCGCAGACGGTCATGGCTTCTTATAACAGTTGGAATGGCTCAAAGTTACATGGCGACAACTACCTGCTAACTGAGGTGTTAAAAGAGCAAATGGGTTTTGACGGCTTTGTTATTGGCGATTGGAACGGCCATGGTCAGGTACCTGGCTGCACCGACAATCAGTGTGCGCAGGCAATTAAGGCTGGTGTCGATATGATTATGGTGCCTTTTGCTTGGCAGGAATTTATTCAAAATACCATCGCTCAGGTTGAAAATGGCACTATCCCTATGGCACGTATTGATGATGCGGTCACCCGAATTCTACGGGTGAAAATGCGCGCGGGTTTTGCCGATAAAGTTAAACCTTCTCTTCGTGCCCATGCTAACGACAGTACCTTGATGGGGTCGACGGCTCATCGCGATATCGCTCGCCAGGCAGTGCGCGAATCATTGGTGTTATTGAAAAACAGTAATAATATTTTACCCCTGGCGGCCAATGCTAATGTGATGGTGACGGGCAGCGGCGCAAATAATATTGGTATGCAAAGTGGCGGTTGGACGTTGAGTTGGCAGGGTATGGGGAATGCCAATGCTGATTTTCCCGGGGCTACATCGGTTTACGGTGGTATTGAATCTTTGGTTAATGCTGGTGGAGGTACCACCAGACTAAGCACTAATGGTGCTTTTAGCGGCACCACACCAGATGTAGCAATCGTGGTATTCGGTGAAACACCCTATGCCGAAGGGGTAGGTGATTTAAACAATATCGAGTATCAGGCCGGGGATAAGTCAGACTTGGCGCTGCTGGAGTCTCTGCGTGCGCAGAATATTCCTGTGGTATCTATCTTTTTAACAGGTCGCCCACTGTGGGTAAATAAGGAGCTTAACGCCTCTAATGCCTTTGTTGTCGCCTGGTTGCCAGGCAGTGAAGGCGCAGGTATAGCAGAAGTTATTTTTAAAACGGCTGCAGAGGCCATCAATTATGACTTTAGCGGAAAACTCTCTTTTTCTTGGCCAAAAAGTACTGACCAGACGGTCATTAATCGTAACGACGCAGACTACGATCCGCTGTTTGCCTATGGGTTTGGCTTAACTTATCAGGACACCGATACTTTGGGCGATAATCTGGACACTACCGACAGCAGCACGGGTCAACCATCGGTTGTTTTCTCGGTTCCGGGGACTATTGAGGCAGAGCAATTTGCAGCCATGAATGGTGTGCAAACTGAGGCGTCTACCGATAGCGGCGGCGGTACGGGCGGCAGTATGAATGTAGGTTATATCGATATTGGTGATTGGCTGGAGTACAACATTGATGTGCAAACCCCTGGTCAGTATCTGATTGAATACCGACTTGCCAGTAATACCGGGAGCAACGGTTTTATCACCCTTAGCGATGGCACAGAGATTGACAGTCAGTCAGTTCCTAACACCGGTGGCTGGCAGTCATGGATAACTCAATCAGCAACAGTCGATTTACCGTCAGGCACACAAACCCTGCGCATTAATGCGCTGGGACCACAATGGAATATAAACTGGATACGCTTTAGTCTCGCTGATTAAGCGATAAAAGGGTGCAAATTAAAGGCGTAGGGTGAAATTAACCATTGTACCTGCGATTTTTTTTGACCCCTTTGCCTTTTCCCTGGTGCCCAGAGCTTTGCCGTGAGTGCTTCAAGATCCGCTATAAATTGTTTGTTCGTATGGGTCTGCAAAGCGTCACGTAGAGCTTGCTCAATCCCCATGGCAGCCGATGATCGATATTGCGACCCGTTTGCAGGTCTGGAAATTCACTTGGCGGATAGTTGAGGTAACGTAATAACACTAAGGCCCAGGTTGTTTGTTCACTCCATCCCTGGAGTTCACCACCTCGCGGTCAGCCAAAGCTGTGTAAATTCGCTGCAGGCGAATTTGTCGATTAGGGAGTGAAGTGAAGCTCTGGCGTTTGCACCGTTAGCCGTGCTTAAGAACCACCTGTTTTTCGACCTATGATTAATACCAATCTGTATTAAGAAGTACCACTGGGAATGTGTCCAGCTTCTTTTGAGTAAGGCGCCAGTATGCAGGAATGGTCGATCCCTATCAAATAGCGATAATGCAGGGCTAAAGTCGCAGGTGCATTCCCTTTGGGCGAGTTTTAAACGGGCTTACTCTGCGTTGCTCGAACTCGAAAGAGCACCACTATTACTTCATTCAAGCGCCTTGATTAAGCCCATTTAAATTTTCGCCCAGCGTCACTTCCTAACACGGATTGGTATAAGAGTTTGCTGGCGTATTCAGCTCGGTTATTGTGGATGTTTAAAAAGCATAAGCCACACCGCTATGTTAATTCTGCCATAAAGGCGTGTTCTTATTCGTTTCTAACATTTTCTCGGGATATTTTATTACCCATTTGTGGGTGGTCTTGTATAGCGTATTTGCCAAGATGTTACGTAACCCTATGAGCAGACGCAAAAAAGTAGCTTTTTTTATTCTGTTGTTGTGGCAGACTGCGCTGGCGTATTGTCTTATCTAAGTTGTAAATGAAAGCTGTAACCTTATTCAAAGCCCTACCCTTTTTGTTGTTCCTGGCCCTTGCTGCTCCTGATAGCCTGGCCGCCAACGCCATCAACCAAGCAAAGGTTAAACTATCATTATCAGGCATATGTCATGACTCAAGTAGCGGGTCATTTAACCGAACCAAGCATTATAAGCCATATGATACTCTTGCCGGTTGTATAGCCGATGGAGGGCGTTTAACCAAAGCGAAAACCAAGCAGATAGCTAAAGCTACAGATGAAGCTATCGGGCAAGGCAGAGCCTTTGTAGAGCTTTACGACAGAGGCAGCTGGCCACATTGGTTAGATAACGATAAAGATTGCCAGAATACCCGCCATGAATTACTGATACAGACATCAAGCAAGCCCGTCTCTTTTAAGTCAGCTAAACAATGCCAAGTACTGGCGGGGCAGTGGTATGACCCTTATTCTAATATCACATTCACTGTATCTACAGACCTGGATCTTGATCATATCGTCCCGCTTAAGTTTGCCCATGGCCATGGGGCGAATAAGTGGAGCAGGGCCCGCAAAGCGCTGTTTGCCAATGATACGGAAAATTTGATATTGGCTCAGGCGTCTTTAAATCGGCAAAAAGGTGCGAAAGGTATTGATGACTGGCTCCCCCCTAACCAGCCCTATAGATGCCAGTATATAACCCGTTTTAATAGCGTAATGAGCAAATATGAACTGGTATATATTCCGTCAGAGCAGCGTATCGTTAACAGGCTGGTTAAAGCGTGTGATAAGTATTTAGCGCAGGTATTTTAAGGCTGCAGCGGAGCTACAATATTTACAAAATACCCATTGTAATAACCCTAAAGTGATTTTTCTGCCCAGGATGGGCTTGTCATTTGTCATTCTGCAAACAGCAATGTTGACGTTGTCATCATCATAGGCAACTAGGTGTAAGGATGTACCTGTGGCACAGGCATTTCCCTCTCCCTACCCAAAGGCCACTGGCCGCAACCCAACGGCAAAATGAACATGGCTTTCCAGTTAATTTTTACACGGGCATTAAAAAAGGGGTGTTTCTATAAATGTAAAATACTTAACATGGTTGTTCTATTAGTTTTAGGCCTTACTAAGACCGCTTTGAGAGATGGGTACGGTTGTTTGGATCAACTCAAACAGGGTTCGATTTGATGTTTTGAGCAAGCGTGTTATGTTGGGATTTTTCGTGATTTATGCAACAAGGACAAATTATGACGATTGGTGTAGGTGGTTCGTCAGAGCAACAAGCTTTGGCAAAATTAACCAATATGACATTGGATATTCAGCCGATTGACCTGGCGCAATACCAACAACGTTTAAGCAAAGCCCAAGAATTGATGAAACAAGCAGGGCTTGATGCTGTGTATTTAAATGCCGGTACTAATCTGTATTATTTTACGGGTACGCGCTGGTATGCCAGTGAACGTTTGGTTGGGGCGATATTACCGGCTGAAGGTGATTTGCTATATATCGCACCACATTTTGAAATTGATTCTCTGGCAGGGTTTATGCTAATCAAAGGTGAGGTTAAGGGGTGGCACGAAGATGAATCACCTTATGACTTAGTCGTTAATACCTTAAAAAATATGGGTTTACCGGCAGGCCAAGTCGGCATTGATGAATCAGCCAGTTTCTTTTTAGCTGATGGTTTACGTTTAGCCGGGCCTGATTTTGATTTTGTCAGTGCCAAAGCGGTAACCGCGGGTTGCCGGGCGCAAAAATCCCCGGCTGAGCTGGCATTATTGCAACGGGCCAAAGACATGACCATGGCCGTACATAAAGCAGTTGCGAGCATTTTACGCCCCGGTATTACCACCGAAGAGGCCACCGCATTTATTAATTTAGCCCATCAAAAAGTCGGTGCGGCGCGTTCATCTTTTTGCATTGTGTTGTTTGGCGTTGACTCGTCTTTCCCCCATGGGGTTAAAACACCTAATCCGTTAAAGGAAAACGATATCGTATTGATTGATACAGGCTGTTTGCTCGAAGGGTACAATTCAGACATCACCCGAACCTATGTTTATGGCCAGCCTAATGATCGTCAGCGAGCAATGTGGGCGATTGAAAAAGAAGCCCAGGCTCGTGCGTTTGCTGCAGCACAAATTGGTGTACCTTGTGGTGATGTAGACACTGCCGCCCGTGAATATTCTACTTCACAAGGCTTAGGCCCTGGTTACCAGGTACCGGGTTTACCTCATCGCACCGGACACGGGGTGGGTTTGGATATTCATGAATGGCCTTATTTGGTTAAAAACGACCGTACACTTTTAGCTGCCGGAATGTGTTTGAGCAATGAACCTATGTTAGTGATACCAGGTGAATTTGGCGTCAGGTTAGAAGATCATTTTTATATGACCGATGGCGGTCCAAAGTGGTTTACCCAACCATCACACTCTATTGACGATCCTTTTGGGTACCAGGCTTAAGTACGCCGGCTAGCAAACCGGAGGTAATGGCTGATGCTAGTCATTACCCAGAGAAATGCGCTGAATATCCATGCACTTTTAGCACTTTCAGGTGCATCTGCTAGGGCAAGATGGTTGCGCCCTAGAGTAGCTATTATGAAGGGAATATATTTTCTCTTCTTGCCAATAGGTTAGTAAAGGTGGTGCACCTCCACTTAGCTTCACCGACCACTATATGTTGTGTTTGCTCGATTTAGCCTTGTCGATCTCTTGTGGCAACAGGCTGGCACATTGGCAATATATGGATAAATGTCTTCACCCGGCAGCTCAATTGTCCAGGCGAAATCACTTTAGTCGACTGGCTGCTATGCCACCATTGCGGCCGTTCGGAAATTTCAATATATAGGCAACTGCTCCATAAGAGGCTGTTGAGCATAAGCTTCCTTTTTTCTTTTTTAAATAGACACCCATTGTAAATACGCTTATTTTTCGAACTGAACTACACTTATCAAGTGTTTCATTTTTAGTCAGGTCGTGGGATATGCCCCAGCCACGTAAAAACCAAGTTAGTTTACTTGATACGCCCTATTACCACTGCGTTTCCCGCTGTGTTCGCCGTTCATTCCTATGCGGTACAGATAAATAT
>JBKEFM010000194.1:0-7470 GCA_046709505.1 Paraglaciecola sp.
ATGCCCAGGCAAGCCATTTAGATGGTAATTGGCAGATACATAAGGTGCTCAGACTTTGTTAATCATTTAGTCCGAAACTTATCAAATTGTTAAATAATAGGTAACAATTTGTCATATATCTGCTCATTTTTTATAAGGTATTGGCATTTCATCTAACATTTAAGATGTTTAGACTATTTAACTGCAATCTGGCTGACACTAATCTACTGATGGGCGTTTACGTTGTCGCTTATCGAGGACACAGCAATATGAAAAATATCCTTGCTTTAAAAAACCAAAATGTACCCTTTATGAGTGTGGAAAACCTACTGAAATTAGTTTCGAAAATAGGTATTGAAAAATCACCTCGTTTTGCCTCGCATTCGCCAGAGGGTGTCATTGAGCTTATGCCTATTAGCGATGGCAATAATTTCAGCTTCAAATACGTCAATGGTCACCCTAACAATACTAAACGTGGCTTACAAACCGTTACTGCCTTTGGTGTTCTTGCTGATGTTGATTCAGGTTATCCGATACTGTTGACTGAAATGACCGTATTAACGGCCTTAAGGACGGCTGCCAATTCTGCTTTAGTGGCTAAATATCTGGCACCGACGACAGCGACAACCTTGGCCCTAATCGGCAACGGTGCCCAATCTGAATTTCAGGCTCTGGCCTTTAAAGCCATAGTTGGTATCACTAAAGTGAAATTATTCGATACACACACCGGCGCATCAGAGAAATGTTACCAGAATCTGCAAAATAGCGGCTTGATTGTTGAAATATGCTCAACGGCAGAAGCGGCCATAGAAGGGGCGCATATCATCACTACCTGCACCGCAGACAAGTGCAACGCAACAATTCTGACTAACGAAATGATTGGCAATGGTGTGCATATCAATGCAATTGGCTGGGATTGTCCGGGCAAAACTGAACTGGATAAAAATCTGTTATTGCGTGGCGATGTATTTATTGAGTTTGAGCCTCAGACCAGGATTGAAGGTGATATACAGCAGCTTGATGTTAACTCTCCCGTTACCGAGTTTCACAGCGTCATTACCGGCCACAAAAGAGGGCGCGTCAGTGCACAGCAATTAACCATATTTGATGGTGTAGGCTTTGCCCTGGAAGATTTTTCTGCTTTGCGGTACTTGCATAATATGATGCAACAATACTCAGATCATCAAATGCTGGATTTACTGCCTAAGCCTGCTGATCCCCGTGATTTATTTGGGCTTTTTGGTGACGTCAATGCCAATTTGTTAAGTAAGGCAAGCTAATGGCTGTTCGCAATCCCCAGGCACCATCTGCTGTAGTCATGATCAGGCCACATCATTTTTGTTCTAATCCTGAAACACTTAATGACAATGCATTTCAGCTACTTGCTGCTAACACACATTTGGATCTGTCTGGCATAGCGTTTCACCAGGCATCTGATGTGGCGGCACAATTACAAGAAAATGGCATTGGGGTGCACATTTTTGAAGATGAGAGTCGCGATACGCCTGATTCGGTTTTCCCCAACAACTGGTTTTCAACCCACTCTGGTGGCCATGTCGCCATCTACCCCATGTTTGCAGCTAACCGGCGTAGGGAAAAAAGAGTTGATGTTATCGACATGTTGAAATCCCACTATCGGGTGCAGGATGTGGTCGACTATTCAGGTCTAGAAGAAGATGATATTTATCTCGAAGGTACCGGCGCTATGGTGCTGGATCACGTAGACAGAGTCGCTTATGCGGTACAGTCAAAACGCTGTAACCCTTTGGTTCTTGAACGATTCTGTGCCCATTTCAATTACGAGCCAATGTTGTTTGAGGCCTTTGATAAAAATGATACCGCGGTTTATCACACCAACGTGTTGATGTGCATTGGTACCGAGTTTGTGATGATAGGTTTGGATATGATCCGCGATCAAAAACGCCGTGGGCAAATCGAGCAACGATTTACTGAATCAGGCCGCAAGGTGATTGCATTAAGTCAACAACAGATCGGCGAATTTTGTGGAAATGCCATTGAATTACAAAGTAATAACCAACGAATTTTGGCTCTTTCTGCCCGAGCATTCGCCGCTTTGGATCCACAACAACTAAGCGTGCTTCAAGAAAGTGTGAAACTCCTGCCCCTTGACGTATCCGCAATAGAATCTGCCGGTGGTTCGGTACGATGCATGTTAGCGGGTATCCATTTATCGGCGCGCTAGTTTAGTAAGATCCGAACCGTGCTGAACAATCGCTTGTTTCTTATGGCGTCAATTCATTAGCCAACACTCTTAAAGGTAGTCAATCTTATGCTAACGGACTTTATGGGAGCAATTAACAATCTATTGTGGGGCAACGGACAGATACTAATATACTTATTGGTCTTTGCCGGTATCTGGTTCACGGCAAAATTGGGGCTGGTTCAATTTCGCCATTTTACCCATATGTTCTCTGTCATGAAAGGGAGCGCATCAGGTGATGCTTCAGGTATCAGTTCCTTTCAAGCCTTGTGTACAGGGCTGTCCGCACGTGTAGGCACCGGCAACCTGGCCGGAGTCGCGATGGCGATATCCTTAGGCGGCAGTGGCGCTGTTTTCTGGATGTGGGTTATTGCCCTGCTAGGAATGGCCACGGGTTTTGCTGAAAGCGTGTTAGGTCAATTATATAAGGTACGCGATGGTAATAATGAGTTTCGTGGTGGTCCGGCCTATTATATTCAGTTAGGTCTGAATCAGCGTTGGTTAGCTATATTGTTCGCTCTTTGTTTATTTCTAGGTTATGGCTTTAGTTTCAGTGCGATGCAGGCAAATACCATTGCTGATGCACTCAATCACGCATTTGCTATACCGCATGTTTACTCTGGCTTGGTTATCATGATTTTGGCAGGGGTGATTGTGGCTGGTGGTATGCGCAGCATTGCGCGGTTTGCTGAACTGATTGTGCCCTTTATGGGGGTCGTATTTATTCTTGCTGCTGTGACTATTACCTTGCTCAATATTACGCAAGTCCCGGCTATGCTCTACGACATTATTACCTCTGCTTTTGGCTTACAAGAAGCGGGCGCGGGGGCCTTAGGTGCAGCGATTAAAAGTGGTATCCAACGGGGGTTATACTCCAATGAGGCGGGCGCCGGCAGCGTACCCCATGCAGCAGCAAGTGCCACCCCCAACCCCAATCATCCGGTGACTCAGGGTTATGTGCAAATGTTGGGGGTATTTCTCGATACTATGGTGTTGTGTACCTGCACGGCCGTGATTATATTACTCGCTGACATCAATGTCAGTGGCGAAATGGAAGGGATCCGTTTAACGCAAAATGCCATGACAGCACATCTAGGCGAAGGGGGGATTTATTTTGTCACTGCGGCAATTAGCCTATTTGCCTTTACTTCGGTGGTAGCAAACTACGCCTATGCCGAGAGTAATTTACACCTGTTTAAATTAGACAATAAAGTAGGTCGTAGCATCTACACCGCTGCCTATCTAGGCATGGTTTTCTGGGGATCCAATGCATCACTGGCAATGGTTTGGGGAATGGCCGACATGGCCTTAGGCTTAATGACCCTAGTAAATATTTTCGCCATCATTCAACTCACGCCCACTATTGTGGCCTTAAGCAAAGACTACCGGGCAAAATTAGCAAAAGGCCAGGCTCCCGAATATAACAACGGTGACGCTAAAGTGCAGGGAAATACTGAGCCAGGGGTTTGGAAATAGTCCGAAAAAAATAGAGGGCTATCATTCAATTAATCCCGTATAAATATTGTATATTTATACCCAAAGTAATTGAAGTTACAGCCAGGCGGCCAAGGTACTCATCCCTATGAGCTTGTACTAAGGGATTGGGGGGAGTGAGAGCGGCCAACAACGCTGTAATACCAATCCGTATTAATAAGTACCCACTGGGAATGTGTCCAGCTTTTTTTGAGTAAGGCGCCGGTATGCAGCAATGGTCGATCCCTCTCAAAGAGCGATAATGCAGGGCTAAAGTCGCTGGTGCATTCCCTTTGGGCGAGTTTTAAACGGGCTTACTCTGCGTTGCTCGAATTAGAAAGAGCACCACTATTACTTCGTTCAAGCGCCTTGATTAAGCCCATTTAAATTCTCGCCCAGCGTCACTTCCTAACACGGATTGATATAACAATAAGGGCGAAGGGTATATACCGGGCAAGCTTAAAGCGCTACGTTACTTGTTTAATAGGTTTATCTGAACTACTTGTGACCAGAAATAGCCACTAAACGGCCAATAAGGGATGGTTTTAAGGGCTGAATGATTTGACGTAGCCCTTTATGCCAAGGCGAACAAAGGTTAAAGCAAGCGAGCCCCTTTAGATGGCACTTAGCAGCCAAATTCCGTTATTTTGCAGCGGCTCATTTTTACCTTAGTTATGGCGCAATAATCATGGATTGAATATAAGCGCTTAAATATTTTATATCGTCATCGTTTAGGTTTTTAACTGACGTTCTCATGACCTTAGCAAGGGTTTGGTCGGTGGTTCGTTGCCCTGTTTTATAGGCCGCTAAGGTCATGCGAACATAACGGGCATGTTGTGCCCCCAGTTTGGGAATTGACTGCTGGCTGTCGCCCTCTCCGGATGCACCATGGCAAGTTTGACAGGCGACAATACCTCTGGCTGTATCACCTTGTTGATACAATACGCGGCCTTTGTCTGCCCATCGCGTATCTTCGCTAGCATTGTGTTTTAAGGTATCTATGGTGGGATCGAAAGGCAGGGTTGTTTGGGTTTGCTGGGAAAAATAGAAGGCTATCTGATTGATTTCATCAGCGTTGTAATCTTGTAACGTATTGGCCATCTCTTTTGTGGATCGCCTGGCGGATTTAAAATGATTGAGCTGGGTGCGCAAATACTGATAATTTTGTCCTGCTAGGATAGGAGATTGCTTGTCGTATTTGTCGGTTATCGGTGGGTTGCCCGTTTCGCCATGGCATTCAGCGCAGGAATAGTGGCCATTTTCACGAACACCGGTGATCAACGATTTGGCATCCGCTGGCTGTGTAGAGTTGATGGTATTTGCCAGAGTATAGGTAAGGGTTTGTGTGTAAGTACCATCACTGTTTTTGAACGATATTAATTCACCTGAGATATGCTGATATTCACCCGTTCCGCCCACAATGCCAATGGCTGAACTGCCCTGATCAAACTCCCGGCCTGCGACTTCAATCGTGCCATTTATCAACGTCAGTGTCCATTGACATTGAGAGCTGTTGCCCACCTGGGTGCGAATGCACACACCGCTGTTATTGCCAATTGTGTTGCGGTCTGCATCCAGCAAGGGTTGGTCAAACAGCCATTGATCGCCAATTGTATCACCCGGTTCGCCTAAGTCCAGTGCAACTGCTGGTGATGTTTTTGCATCAGCAATAGTGATCAGCGTTTTCGATTTGATACTGTCAGCTACACTGGTCATTGACGTTCCGAGCAAAATAATGCAAGCCATTAGTGTTTTTTTCATCAGGACTATCTCATTGTTATTCTGAGCGGCCCACAGGTGGCAAGCTCATGTGCGAAATGGACTCTTTGTTAACATCCACCCTTAACGTTCTTAAAAGGGAGCCGCACCAGAAAAGGGTGTCAGGTCTGGCAATATATCACTAAATCTCAAGGCCTGAATCCATTTGTGCGGGCCTGTCTTTGTCTTTGTAATTGTGCATTAAATAGCGCACTTTACTGAGAGATAAAGTAGCAGAGGAGCCGGCAAAAAAGCTAGTGTACTAAGCTCTTTGTTAGTTTTTTAAAGATAGCCTCAAATTCTGCAATCGGAACCGGTTTGCTAAATAAATAGCCTTGATAATTTAAGCAGCCTTTATTCAGCAAAAATTGACGTTGCTCTTTAGTTTCAACACCCTCAGCGATGACGTTTATGCCCAGGCTGGCCGCCATGGTAATAATAGTGCGCACTATTATTCTGTCGCTGCTGTCGGTGGTGATATCCCGTACAAATGACTGATCAATTTTCAATTGCTCTAACGGTAGAATTTTTAGATATTGCAAAGATGAATAGCCGGTACCAAAGTCATCTAATGAGAAACAAATACCTATATTGTTTAGCGTACTCATTTTGTCAATGATGTCATTGATGTTATTAATCAGCATGCTCTCTGTAAGCTCTAGTTTGAGTCGCGCTGGGTTGGTGCCGTGGCGTTGTATGGTAGCCAGCACTTGCTCCACAAAGTCAGGTTGATGTAATTGTTTGGCGCTGACATTGACTGCAATTACAATATCGCGGGTGAGAGGGTTCTTTTGCCATTTTTTGAGCTGCGCACAAACCGTATCTAGCACCCATTGCCCAATGGGCAGGATCAACCCTAGATCTTCTGCCAACGGTATAAAATCCCGTGGGGAAATGATGCCACGTTTTGGATGCTGCCAGCAAATTAAGACCTCTGCACCCCAAGGTTGACCGTCATGGTTCACTTGCATTTGATAATGTAGTTTGAATTGCTGTTTTTTAATGGCTTCCCGTAGTTCATTTTCAAGGTCAACACGGGCAATAATAGCCTGTTGCATCCTGTGGTCAAAAAAGCGAAAGGTATTACGACCCTTGGCCTTAGATTGATACATGGCAATATCTGCCTGTTTTAACAATTCCTCTGCCACTAGTTCATGTCCAATAAACAAGGTAGCGCCTATGCTAGGGGTATTATAGTAAAGGTGTGTGCTAAGTTGATAAGGGAGGTTGAGTGAGAGACTGATTTTTGCAGCGATATTTTTAGTTTGAGCTGCCGCTCCTGTGGCATCTTCGCTCAGGTTTTCTAATAGCACGACAAACTCATCACCCCCAAAACGGGCCACACTATCACCTTCTCTTAGACATGCCGTTAGGCGTACTGAAACCTGTTGCAACAGCAAGTCACCCACATCATGACCCAGCGTGTCATTCAGGTTTTTGAACCGATCCAAGTCGAGAAACAGTAGCGCACCTCGCTTACCACTATGGGCACTGACAGCTAAGGCTTGCTTGAGTCTGTCCAGAAAAAGACGGCGATTAGGTAACTCTGTGAGGGGATCATAGAAAGCCAGCCTCTCTATTTTATCTGATGCCGCTTTACTGGAGGTGATATCAAAGTGTGTTGATACGTAATTGGTGACAATTCCTAGAGTGTTTTTAACGGCCGTGATGTGGATATATTCCGGATATACCTCACCATTTTTGCGACGAGCCGATATTTCACCTTTCCACATACCCGTGCTGTTGATGCTATCGCACATGGAGGTATAGAACGCTGTGTTTTGTATGGGAGAGGTGTTCAGGTAAGTTGTCTTACCGACTGAATCTTCTGCGCTATAGCCTGTGATGTCAGTAAAGGCATGGTTCACCCGCAGAATGACATAGTTGGCATCGGTCACCATCATACCTTCCTGGGATTCAAAAACGGTAGCGGCGATGCTAAGCTCTTTATTGGCGAAAGCGAGCTCGGCGGCGCGCTTTTCTTTCTCGTCATTTTGAAAGCTAAGCTCTTTATTAGCGATAGCGAGCTCGGCGGCGCG
>JBKEFM010000195.1:0-7380 GCA_046709505.1 Paraglaciecola sp.
GGACCTAAACATTAGATGTCGACTTTACATCAGTCTGCCACGGAATGTTAAACACAGCCGATAAAAAATATATTTTATCGGCTGATACAAAAAAGGCCAGCATATTGTTGGCCTTGGTACGCTATATTGTGTCAATAAACTCAGTTATTTTGGTAGTTTAAATGTCCAGACACTACCACCTTGGTTTAAATCTTTGACGCGTTTAGCGACGTCTCCGCCCCAAAGTGGTACCGCACCACCCCAGCCAGATAACACAGAAATGTATTGCTCACCGTCCATTTCCCAAGTGACTGGGGAGCCCACGATGCCAGAGCCGGTATTAAATTTATACAACATTTCACCGGTTTTCGCATCGAATGCCATTAAGTAACCTTCAGGGTTGCCCATAAATACTAAATTACCGGCTGTTGCTAACACACCACCCCAAAGTGGGGCATAATTCTCATAGCGCCACGCCTCTTTTCCTGTTTTAGGATCAATGGCTTTTAGTACACCTATATAGTCTTCGTTTATAGCACTTATTGTGAAGCCAGCACCAAGGTAAGCAGCGCCTTTTTTATAGGCTGTAGGCTCGTTCCAAATCTCCATTTGCCATTCGTTTGAGGGAACATAAAATAATTCTGTGTCTTGACTGTAAGCCATAGGCATCCAGTTTTTGGCACCCAGGAATGCCGGTGCTGCTACAACAGTATCGCCTTGCTTACCGCTCTGAGAATTTGCGGGGTTTCCAGGTCTATGGTTCTCATCATAAATAGGACGACCATTTTCATCTAGCCCTTTCGCCCAGTTGATTTTATCAGCAAAAGGGAAACCACGAATGTACTCACCGTTTTCCCGGTTTAGGACGTAAAAGAATCCATTACGGTCAGCCGAGGCTGCCGCTTTAATGTTTTTTCCATTCTCTTTGTAATCAAAAGAGATTAACTCGTTTACACCGTCAAAGTCCCAACCATCGTGAGGGGTAGTTTGAAAATGCCATACAATTTTGCCGGTATCCGGGTCAATCGCCAGACGAGATGATGAGAACAGATTGTCACCAGGGCGTAAGTGTGAATTCCATGGCGCGGGGTTTCCTGTACCAAAAAACAGTAAATCTACATCCGCATCGTATGTTCCACCTAACCAGGGAGCTGCACCGCCTGATTTCCATAGATCACCAGGCCAGGTTTTACCCGGAGCACCACCGGAAATACCATTTTCAACTTTTTTGCCATCTTTCCAGATGTACCCCATGTGACCTTCAACCGTGGGGCGTTCCCAAACGATGTTGCCGTTTTTAGCATTGTATGCACGGACTTTTCCTACTACACCAAATTCACCGCCTGCAACACCCGTAATAATGTTACCTTTTACAATGATCGGCGCTGCTGAGATTGAATAACCGGCTTTGTAGTCTTCTACGGTTTTTTTCCAGACTACATTTCCGCTATTTTTATCTAATGCGACCAGTTTTGCATCCAGGGTGCCAAAAATAACCAGGTCGTCATACAAGGCCACACCACGGTTAATAACATCACAACAGGGCATGATGCCATCAGGTAGTCGCGCATCGTATTGCCATAATTCGTCACCGGTATTCACATCAATGGCGTAAACGCGGGAGTAAGAACCCGTAATATACATTACGCCATCTTTCACCATGGGCTGGGATTCCTGGCCGCGCTGTTTTTCACCACCGAGGGAAAATGCCCAAACAGGGTGAATTTCTTTTACGGTCTGAGTATTGATTTTAGAGAGTGGACTGTAGCGTTGACCTTTTAAACCCATACCATAAGTGACAACATCATCGGTGGTCATTGCATCATTCATAATATCTTTATCAGTGACGTTAGCATTTACCATGCTCGTCAGTGCTAACGAAATGACCATTGATAATGACAATACTTTAGTTATACCTTTATTGTTCATTGTTCTTCCTCGTTAAATTTTAGTTTTAACTGTATTTTAAATCTTTCATCTAAAATTCTATTATTATTAAGAATGTACTTTGATTTAGTTAACATGTTTCGCATGCTAGTTATATATTAATTACTGATAGCTAATGTGCCTATAACACCACAGTAGGATTTTAATTCATCACTTAGTATGAGATGAATTTCATTAAATGTTAGGGTGAATAATAGTCAGGCTTTTCATAGATAACTTGATAACGATCAAATATATTTTTCATGGTTCCATTGGCGATCATCTCTTTCACAATGTCCCCTGTTGCATAAGCTAATTGCCGATAATCGTTTTGAACCGCCATACCAAGATCCCATTTTTGTTTACCTATCGTGGGAAAGGCATTTTCAGCTAAAGGGTATTTTTTTGCATTTAACTGGCCCTGGTAATGACTCACCTGGCTACGCATGCCCATTACAGCATCGACTTTCTTGTCCACCATGGCCGACACTGCCAGGGGGATAGATACAAACTGTTTACTTTTGTCCTTCATGCGTCCGCCAAAGGCAGACATCAGATAGAATTGAGGAATAGAGTCGTTTTCAACTCCAATGTTGTGATATTGAAAGACCGCTATGGTGGGTACGGATTCTATCGCTGCCCGGTTGTAGATGATTTGCCATGATTCCACGTGATAAGGGGCAAACATATGGACCTGTGCGTGCACCAATTCGCCTATATCGTCCCGTAATTGTGAGTAGGCTCTATCGTATGGCACTCGTAACATCAAATCTGCGACTGTGCGTTGCAAAAAATGACCTTTCCAAAGATTATTACGCAAGTCATCTTGAACGTTTTCATCGGCGGTCATCCATCTTAACCTGAGATTTACGCCTAGCTTGGCAGCAATATGACGGGCAATATCCACATCAATGCCTTTGTCTTCACCGTTTAATTGAAATGAAAAAGGCACAAAATCGCGATAAACCGCCACCACGATTTCCTCACTGGCAATGATGTCGTCAAAAGAACGAGCCACGGTCGTGTGGCTAAAAAACAACCAACAGCTTACCCAGCATACGTGTAATAAACGATTACTGAGTTTCACGAACAGACTCTAGCCATGTACGGACCGCCCAAAGTGCTTCCTGACTTAAATACTCCGACATTTTAGGCATATAGACTGCGCCGTTGCGTACTGCACCATTTCTAACACGATATACATACCATTCATCGCCGTCGTAGTCGGTGGCAAGCTCACGTAAGTCTGGGGCTATACCACCGGATATACCGCCTAACCCATGGCAGCGAGCACAGTTTTGGTTATACGCTGAGGCACCTACTCTAAGGATCTCTTTGCGCACATCTCCTTCTTCTATTTCTCGATAAGGATTTCTATCAGCCCACTCTTCGCCTAGTTCAGGTATTGTCGATGTGTTCATGGCTTGGGGTGTTACCGAACCATGTGCAAATACATTAAATGAGCAGGTGGTAACTGCCACGAAAAAAATACTGCGCCCTAAACTAAATTGCATCATCCCCGAATATCCTTTTTGAAACTAGTTGGTATTTAATTACTAGATTTATCTTACCGATGACCTGAGAAAGTACACATTAGACTTTAGCAATATAAAATCTCATCCTTTAGGATGATTTTTTATATTAATTCTTATGTTATTTTGATTTAATTCTTAGTTATCAACAATTTATCTTTAATTGTGGGTATTTTAAAATTTAGCCATTATTCTATATGCTAAGGCCCAATAATATAACGTATGTTTAATTTTAGGGTAGGGATGAACAGACTAGTAAAATACATGTTTAATTGGGCTAATCTTTGTTTGTTTTTTTATTGTTCATCTATTATGGCTGCACCTATAAAATATGAATTTAATTATTTAAAATTAATAAAAAAACAAGTCGCTACCTTTACCAATTTAAATAAACAGCCAGAAGATAGTGGTTACCAAGGGGCGAAGTTGGCTATTGAAGATTCAAATACCACGGGAAAATTTTTACAACAAAAATTTATTCTACATTATTTCGAATTTGAAGCTCCCCAGGCACTACTGGATAAAATAAAAGCAAGATATGCCATTGGCGAATATATTTTCTTTTTAGATGTACCTGAAAATTTATTAATAAAAGCGGATGTTTGGGCTCAAGGCAAAGGGGTATTATTGTTTAATGTAAGTGAATCAGCAGATGCTCTGCGCTATAAGCACTGTTTAAAATCGGTACTACATACCATTCCAAGCAACGCAATGAAATCTGATGCCCTTGCGCAGTGGTTAGTGACCAGGCGCTTACAGGATATTTTGCTTATAAAAGGTATGAGCAGTGAGGATGAGGCCATTGCTACATCATTCAAACGTTCGGTTAAACGTTTTGGTTTAACCGTCATGGGTGAAAAAACATGGGATTTTGATACTGACTTAAGGCGTAGCACCCAGCAAGAAATTCCGTTATTCACACAAACAACCTCATCATACGATGTGGTTTATGTGGCAGATAAATATAAAGATTTTTCAGAATTCTTGCCCTTTAATACCTATTTGCCACGTCCTGTGGTGGGTGGGGCGGGTTTAGAAGCACTCGCCTGGCACCGGGTGATTGAGCAGTGGGGAGCCGCGCAATTACAAACGCGTTTTACCAAGCTGTCTTCCCGCGACATGAATGAAGTTGATTTTAGTGGTTATTTAGCCGTAAGAAGTGTCGCACAAGCCACTCAAAACGTTAGATCGAATGACGGCGCAAAAATCATAGAATTTATTCGGTCTCCTGACTTCGAATTGGCTGCTTACAAAGGTCGTAAGCTCAGCTATAGAGCTTGGAATGGTCAGCTTAGAATGCCAATCGCTTTGGTTCAGCCAAATGCTTTTGTTTCACAGTCACCACAAGAAGGGATGTTACATCCCCAAACCGAATTAGACACATTAGGTTTTGATGTTCAAGAAATGCAGTGTAATTAACCGATGATACTAATAAAACAAGGTGAAATATGAACAAGTGGTTCTTAATCAGGTTAGTCACATTGAGTGTGTTTACTCTGTGCACCTCTATTGGTGCGACGGAGTTAGCCTATGTCACTAACGAAAAAGACAATACTATATCGGTAATAGATTTAACTGAAAATAAAGTGGTCAGGCTGATAGAAGTTGGGCAACGCCCCAGGGGGATCATTTTAAATCACGATAGTTCTTTGGCTTATATTTGTGCCAGCGAGTCAGATCGTATCCAGATACTGGATTTAGCCACAGAAAAAGTCATTGGTGATCTTCCCTCAGGAGAGGATCCCGAAACAATAGCATTACATCCTGACGGTAAAACTATTTACACGTCCAATGAAGACGATGCGCTTTTGACTGTCATTGATATTGAAAAACGAGCCGTTATTGCCCAAATTGAGGTTGGTGTAGAGCCAGAAGGCCTGGCGATAAGTCCAGACGGTAAATTAGCCATAGTAACGTCTGAAACGACTAATATGGTGCACTGGATAGATACGGCGACCCATAAAAATATCGACAACTCTTTGGTTGGGGCCAGACCAAGATCAGCAAAATTCACCCGGGATGGCAAGTTCTTATGGGTGAGTTCTGAAATTGGCGGCACAGTGGCTGTTTTTGATGTGCAAACCAGAAAAATAGTCCAAGAGTTTGAATTTGATATTCGTGGGATACATCGAGACCGGGTGCAACCCGTAGGCGTTGAGCTGAGCCGTGATGGACGCTATGCATTCGTTGCTCTGGGGCCAGCCAATCACGTTGCTGTGATAGACCGTGCTTCTATGACGGTTGAAAAATACTTACTCGTTGGCCGGCGAGTGTGGCAATTGGCGTTCAATGCGGATCAAAGCCTATTGTTAACCACCAATGGGGTGAGCAGTGACGTATCGGTGATTGACGTGGCTAAATTAAAAGTAACAAAGTCAATCAAAGTGGGGCGGTATCCATGGGGCGTTGTCGTAAGAAGTGCCCCATGAATATTGTTATTGAGAATGTGTCATACCATTATGGTAAAAAAGTAGCGCTCGATTCAGTGAGTCTGGATTTAACACCCGGCATCAATCTTATGTTGGGCCCCAACGGCGCGGGAAAAAGCACCTTATTTTTATTGTTAACGGGATTGCTAAACGCCAAAAGTGGCTTAATCAAAGTTAACGACTTTGATTATCAAAAGAATCGGTCAAGTATTATGGCTGATATGGGTGTGGTGTTTCAACAAAGTACGCTTGATTTAGACTTGAGTGTGCAACAAAACCTATTGTATTTTGCTGCTCTGCATGGCATTTCACCGGCTAATGCGCTGGACAATATTACTCCTATGTTAGCTCAGCTTGAATTGGCCGATCGTTTAAAAGACAAGGTGAGAACGTTAAACGGTGGACATCGTCGGCGCGTCGAAATTGTACGAGCACTTATTCACCAACCTAAGGTATTGCTGCTGGATGAGCCGACAGTCGGGTTAGATATTGAAAGTCGTGCTTTGATCATCAAACACGTCAGAGCCTTGGGTGATAGTTTGGGGCTGTGTGTTTTATGGGCCACTCACTTGATGGATGAAGTGAGAGAAAGAGATAATTTAATTGTGATCAACCAGGGCAAGATCAATGCTCAGGGTATCACATCCCAATTATGCAAAAAATATAACGCCCCTGATGTTTATCAGTTATACCGCCAGCTAACCAATAATTGCGAGGTCATGTGAATATATCCGCTTATCACTATTGTTTTAATGGCATTGTTAGACGGGAGATCCTGCGATTTTTAGAGCAGCGTTCCCGTTTGTTTAGCAGCCTGATCCGACCGCTACTATGGTTGATCGTTTTTGCTGCAGGCTTTAGGTCGGCCTTAGGTGTATCTATCATGGAACCTTACGGCACCTACATTACCTATCAGCAATATATCACCCCAGGCCTGGGGTGCATGATCATTTTATTTAATGGTATGCAGAGCTCATTATCTATGGTCTACGATCGGGAAATGGGCAGCATGAAAGTATTACTGATGAGTCCGATGCCCCGCTCATTTTTACTGTTTAGCAAGTTGGTTGCCGGTGCAATTCTGTCTACCTTACAAGTGATTATATTTTTACTCATTACACGGGTTGTAGGTGTTGATATTGAATTTTATGGATATATCACTGCTATACCGGCAATATTTTTGGTTTCTTTCTTTTTGAGTGCATTAGGGTTGATGTTAGCTAACTTAATTACTCAGCTAGAAAATTTCGCCGGGGTGATGAATTTTGTTATTTTCCCAATGTTTTTCTTATCAAGTGCGCTGTATCCCCTTTGGAAAATGCAAGAGGCCAGTTTGTGGCTATTTTGGATATGCCAATATAATCCTTTTACCCATTGTGTTGAACTGTTGCGATTTGCCCTTTATGGGCAAATTAATGGTTCGGCTTTGGCGGTCGTTTTGGGTGCCTCAGTGGTGTCTGCTGTATTTGCGTTGTCGAGTTTTAAAGCGCGTAAATAGGTAGATAAAAGGCATT
>JBKEFM010000196.1:0-7356 GCA_046709505.1 Paraglaciecola sp.
ACAGGCCGATAAAGATACTGGTGTTACGCTGCCCCACGGCAAACGATGACGCCAGTGAACGCTCGGGAATGGCATCTAACCAACTACGTAATTCGCCGACTTTCTCACCTTTGACATAAAGTGCATAGCTGAGCACTTCTTTGGCATCAGGTTTGGGCTTGCCTCCTGTTAACCATTGATCATGTGCATCAAATAGCGCAGTAGGGGGGGCGTCGTTTTTACGATCACGGGGATGAGGAGGGCGTGCTCCTGGTCTGCGTTCAGTCGGCCTAAACGGACTGGGTTGTGATAGAGCGGGCGCTTCGCCACCGGGTCTTGAAGGACCTGGGCTTAAGTATGTTTCTAATCCTGAGTCCACAACTCGTTGCCAGCTGTTGTCCCGTAAATAAATGTCTGATAATTTGTCCCCTAGTATACTCAGGCGCTGTTGTTCCAGACCGGCGACAAAATTGAGGAAACCCTGATCAAAACTCCATCGGGCTAAGCCCAGGGTGATCAGGAGAGTCAGGGCGGTTAGCCCTAAAAAAGATAAAAAAACTTTGCGGAATATATTCATGTGCCCAGTATACGCGGGTAAAAGTCCCCTGCACCAGTTAACAAGGACGGATTAGCCTGGTTCTCCATGGATTCTCCACCCTTTCTGCTCATTTGCTTGTTAAGCTTTCTGCTGAATTAATGTCAGGAAGAAAGTTATGCATTTAGCAAAGATTTTATGTGTTGCCGCCATATTCGTTAGCGCCAGCGCCAGACTTGAAGCCCAACAAACTCGAGGGCACGAGCGTCGTCCGCCACCTGAAGCTTTTGAAGCTTGTGCTGATAAAGCACAAGGGGATACCGTTACCTTTGAAACACGGCGGGGAGACTCACTAAGTGGTAGCTGTGAAATGATTGCGGATAGTTTGGTCGCTGTGCCCGACAATGCCCCGCAAGACTGACTTTACTCACTCAAAAGGATAAACTCAATCCAGATAAATGCTTTAAATCAACTCATAGCGCTCTTGCATCATCAAGTGTGGTTCGTCCCAAAGGCCCACCACCGAAACATTCAGGCCCAAATAGCTGTGGAGTCACTGACGAGTGAAAAGTAAACCGGGGTAACGGACATGTTATCCAGTTTCAGCAAATATCAGTAATTCAGGTTACCGATGCATGCAATAAGACAGCACCACCCTGTCACAGGAAGAAATGGGCAGTGCATTTAAAGATATTCTTACGTCCATAACGGGCACAAACCAGACGACTGTTTAGGTTCTGCGTCCGCAGCTGCAGGTATTGAAGAACAGGGACTTGGCTGGAAAAATAAATGCGGTAAAGGTAATGCTGAAGATACTATCACCAGTGGTTTAGAGGGAGCCTGGTCAGTCAGCCCTACGGTGTGGACCACGCAATATTTGGACAATTTTTTTGGTTTTGAATGGGAAAATACCAAAAGCCCTGCTGGCGCAATCCAGTGGACCCCTAAAGATGGAGGCGGCGCTAATCTGGTGCCTGATGATCATGATAAGACTAAACGACATGCGCCAATAATGTTTACTACCGACATGGCGATAAAAGTTGATCCCAGTTATCGCAAAATTGCCGAGCGTTTTCATCAGGATCCCAAAGAGTTTGAACTGGCGTTTGCTAAAGCCTGGTTTAAACTAACCCACCGGGATATGGGGCCTCGTGCTCGTTATCTGGGTAAAGATGCCCCTGATGTTGATCTGATTTGGCAAGATCCTATTCCAGCAGTAGATTATGATCTCGTTAATTCATCAGACATAGTTAAGCTGAAGTCACCGATACTTGACTCGGGCTTGAGTGTGCCAGAACTGGTGAGAGTAGCGTGGGGATCAGCCGCTAGTTTTCGTGGCACGGACATGCGTGGTGGAGCCAATGGCGCACGTATTAGCCTAGCCCCTCAAAAAGATTGGCCAGTCAATGATCCTAAAGAAGTGGCGGAAGTCTTGACGGGCCTGGAAAAAATACAAAGTAAATTTAATAAAGGGCAAAAGGGTGGCTTTGAAGTGAGTGTACCTTTTACGCCAGACGTAACGATGCAACCCATCAGCAGACCGACGTTGATTCTTTTGCTTTACTTGAACCTAAGGCTGATGGCTTTCGTCATTACTTTGGTAAAGACCTTAAGCAATCGCCTGCCGAGCTCCTGGTGGATAAAGCCAATACACTTTCTCTGAGCGTACCTGAAATGACAGTGTTGGTGGGCGGTATGCGCGCTTTAGATGACAATACCGGCAATACTAACCATGGTGTATTTACCGACAAGCCTGGCAACTTGAGTAATGATTTCTTCGTGAATTTATTAGATATGTCTACGAAATGGAGTAAATCAGAGAAATCTGCCGGGCTGTATGAAGGCCATGACCGTCAATCAGGTCAACTACAGTGGACTGCCACGCCAGTTGATCTTATCTTCGGCTCGAACTCAGAGTTGTGCGCGGTAGCCCAAGTTTATGCGGCTAACGAAGCTAAGGACAAGTATGTTAGTGACTTCATCAAGGCATGGACCAAAGTGACGACACTGGATCGCTTCGACATAATGTAAGAATATAAGCGAGAAACAGTGCCGCACAAGTTGCTGAATGTCAGCGATGTTGGCACTGTTTTTTTGTTCAAAAATAAGGGGGTATATGCCACCCTTATCCTTTATCTTCTTTTCAATAGATTGACGTGGTTTGATCATCTTGATGCCAGCCAAAGCTACTTCGTAAAACATAAGGGTTTTCACTGTGCCGTTTCCTGGCTCCCTGCGCAAAAACCCAGTTTCACTGTTTTTTATAGCACCAGATGGGGAGATATTTTCTCACAGACCTAAAAAATTCGATTTAGGAAACAAGCGCAGACAGAAAAAAGTCTGAGATTTAACCCGTTTTCGACATGAATTTATTAAACTTATTTTCTTAAAAATGGCCAGAAGAGACAACAGCAATAGGGTTAACATTGATGTACTTCCGCCGCCTGAATTTGTGTTATCTTCTTCTATAATTAATGGTGCAGAGGAAACATCAAAGGTTACACTTTGGCTGGTCTGTAGTTGTCCATCATCTGCCGTAAAAACTATGCTTGCTGATGAATGGCTGTAATCATATGGAATGCTAAGATTGTAGAGACCATCAGTGGGTGGTTTCTCTAACGTAGTGACGGCCAAATCGTCGCTTTTGATACTCATCATGATGAAATCTTTATTCCCATCTACGGCATTAATATCGAATGTAACGGTGCTTCCTTTGATGACCTGTTGAGAAATCTGGGTGACTGATAAACTTGGCGCCTTAGGCGAAGGCTTAACAAGCACGCCTATCTGTTTTCTGACTGTTCTATTGCCATCGTTTAGGATAAAGGCAAAAGAAACATACTCTTCCTGAGATACACTTGGTGCAACAAAGCTAATAGTATTTTTACTTTGTACGAGTGCTACCGTTGACCCCATGAATTGCTGGAATTGAACATTTGCCGCATTGCTTGCGTTGATAAGTTCATATGAAATATTCACTTCATCATTAGCGTCTGCGATTGAAATGTCAGAATTGAGCTTAATTTGAAGGTTACCCTGAAGGTTATCTTCTGGTAATCGATACGTGTCCCGAGGCACTCCTAACGAATCATAGCTAAATGAGCCAGCTCGGTAATTGGGGTTGACTTTAGGGACAACTGCTTCTGATCCAGTCAGATGATTTTCCAATAGCGTGTCTAGTTCTAAAACAAGATCTGGTCGTTCGTCTACTAAATTTTTTGCTTCAGATGGATCTGAACTCAGATCAAACAGTTGATAATAATGACCGCCATTCTCACCGTAATGGAAAGTACGTATTAACTTCCATTTATCTTTCATTACCGTCGCTGAGGGAGGTAACCAATCTGGAACTTGTGGTTGCGCAGGGTAAAAGGTGAAAATAGGGCGTACTTCAGCGGTTTGTCCGGACAAGAGCGGACGAATATCGCTGCCGTCTATTTCGTGACTGGCAGGCCAGGTAAGTGACATCCCCTTTAATAGTGTTGGGAAAAAATCTGCAGACTGGATAGGAGCGCTATTTAAGGTATTTGACTGAGTGAGTCCGGGCCATATTATTGCCGTTGGAACTCGAATACCACCATCATAAACAGTGGCTTTACCTCCCCGTAATGGAAAGTTACTGGTCGCATAAACCTGGCCCAACACGTCATACATGTTCCCACCATTATCGGATGTAAACACTATAATAGTATTGTCTTGAACGTTAGCTTCAACTAATGATTCCCATAATATACCCACCGCATCATCGAAGTGTTTAACCATGGCCGCGTAAGTAGCACTTCTTTGACTGTGAAATGGGGTTCTTCTTGTCTTGAAATATTCAACTAATTCGGGATCAGCATTGAAAGGAGCGTGTACTGAAAATGCCCAAAAATTCAAAAAAAATGGCCCGGAGTCTTTTACGCTCATAATCCATTCTCCTGCTTCCTGAGCAAGACGAACATCAATATGCTCTCCAGGTACTTGAGGTTGAAGATTTGGCGCGAAACGCCATGGGGCGAGGAAACCGCCAACGGGGCCTGCGCCATTAAAATGCGGAATATCTGTGTCAAAGCCGTGTTCGAGTGGGCTGTAAGGGCTTGCGCCAAGATGCCATTTCCCAAAGTGAGCTGTTTGATAATTATTTTCTTTTAGAATAGACGATAGTGTTGGTAAAGCGGTATCAAGTCTCGTAACACTAACGGGTATTAATGATTTTTTGTTTGATGGGCCAGATCTTGGCAGATATGCCTGTAAATTAACGGTGGGCAGATGGTGGTTTGGGGTTGTAGAGCCGTGTTTTGCAGGTGTTTGCCCGGTAAGTATAGAGGCACGAGTAGGCGAACATAAAGGGCTATTGGTATAGGCATTGCTAAACACCATGCCTCTGGACGCAAGAGCATCTATATTGGGTGTTTCGATAAACTGACTTTGCTGAAAAATACCCGTGTCATTCCAGCCAAGATCATCTGCTAAAATGAAAACTATGTTCTGTGGTGAATTGGCCCCTGTGGAACACACAGACACTATACAAAACAGGGCAATTAAAAAACGGTACATACTAAAAATCCTTTTGTGAAACGTTAATCAAATACTCCTCTTCAAGCCGAAGAGCGCAATATACATTAAATCTGGTGAGTTAGTACATCGATAGGAAGCTGAGACGGATATCTAATTGTTCGATTCTCGACACAGGTGATATCCGACAGTGATAAGATAAATAATCCAAAACAGTAATATCAAGCCTTAATCGAACGTTTTTTGCATAGCTTATGCAATAGCTGTCATTCCGCACATAATTTAGAAATAACATGTCGAGTATTTATTGACCAATATGGCCTCTATTTTATCTTTTTGACATGAATATTCAAAATATGGTGACTGCGATCTCCGCTGTTGATCTCTTGCTTTGTTTTGCGAGTGAATTTTCATGTCATCAGCTGTGTATACGTCTAAAAGATTAGATCATCTTGGCTTGGTTACTGGGTTTTGCCAGGAAATTGACCCGGCCGCTATCATTGATGAAGTACTGGGTATTTCTGAGCGCAGACACGTGAGCTATGGTCAGATTTTTACTGCTATGCTGTTGAATGGTCTGGGGTTTACAGGCCGAACTTTGCATATGTATAGTGAGTTTTTTGATGATAAACCGGTTTCCCGGCTGATTGGCGAAGGAATTGATGCATCTCATATCAACGATGATGCATTGGGTCGTTGCCTTGATGCGCTCTATGATGCGGGGTTTTCTGGCCTATACCAGAAAATTGACCAAAGGGTCGTTGAGCACCTCAAACTCCCTGCGAATTCACCCATTTAGATTCCCCCCGCTTTCATTACGATGGCAAGGCCAACTCGGACGAAGAAGAGCCTACCGCCATTTACACTACCAAAGGGTATTCCCGTGATCACCCCCGGAGCTCAATCAGGTTGTACTTAACTTGATATGCTAAGGTCGTTCTGGGATCCCCGTTTATATACAGGCACAAAGCGGCACCATCAACGACGTAGAGGGATTTAAAAAGATAGTGAAATCTCATATCAGCAGCCTTAAATCCGCCCAGCAATGCCGCTATTTAGTGGCTGATACCGCCTTATATGTTAAGGAAACCATCGTTGAATTGGATGCACTGTTTCAATTGTTTATTACCCCCGTGCCATAAAAACTCAAAGAAGCCAAAACACTGATACAAAGTGCAAGCTTACTGACCTTTGAAGCTATTTGTGATGGCTACCAGGGTGTCTGGTACACGAGTCATTATGGTGATGTTGAACAGAAATGGTTACTGGCGCGCAGTGAAAAAGCGACAAAGCGAGAGCATCATACGCTCAACTCCCGGATGTTAAAGCAAGCAGAGGGGAGTCGAAAACCTTCAAAAAATTGTGCCAGCAAGGGTTTTTCTGTCGCACTGATGCCCTTGTTGCAGTTGAGCAATGGCAGGAAAAACAAGCCACACTGGGAGTCGAAGCCACTGTGCTTGACGTGCCGGTTTACGAAAGAAAAAGGCGACCGGGTAAAAATAAACACCCCTTTCTAACCTATTATGAAATCAGCGGTAACCTATATAAGCTGTTGAAAAAGCGCGATGAAGCCACCCAACAACTGGGCCTGTTTATCCTGGCGACTCACTGAGCATGGTCGACATGCTCAGACCATACAAATCCCAGCAAGCCGTTGAAAAAGGTTTTCGATCCCTTAAAAGCCCAGAATGAATACTTTCCTGATATGAAAAAGAAGCCCATGCAAACCCCGACAACTCGGTGGGTATTCCAGTGTTTTGCGGGTATCGTCGGTATCTAAGAACTACTTACGATAAATGAGTAGCAAAGATTGCTGTTAAACATAAAAGACAGGCAAGCCATCATCATTAAAATTTTAGGGATAAATTACCAGCGAATATATTCTTAAAATGCTGCGGAATGTCAAAGGTATTGGTTGTAACCGTAAAACTGGCATATTCAAGTCACAATCGAATGGGTTTGTGACTTGGATAAATAACGGGCGTTAACAAAACCCTGGGGAAGTGTGTTGCACCCAAGTAGACTTAGGTACAACGTAAATATAACAGGAAGTTTCATTTTATTGCGACTACTGACTGACTTTTATCTTCTCGACTAAGGACTGATTTGGCGCAGAGGACGGATCCAGTTGAAAATCCAGTTGTACCAGTAAATTTTCTTGCTTCAGTGCCTTACCATCCATAATTTTAGGTTTATATTTCCATTGCTCCAGGGCCGCAACAGATACTTGGTCAAAGGTAAGGTTTGGTTGAGCGGTGATCACCTTGACGTTTTCAGTGCTGCCATCGGCCGTTATATCAAACTGCAAGACCACTGAACCACTGATGCCATTTTGAGCGGCTTGC
>JBKEFM010000197.1:0-7290 GCA_046709505.1 Paraglaciecola sp.
AGTCACAGCCTTTAGCTCATCGTTTATATCCTGGAGACTATTCTCATCGCCAATTCCGATTCACCCAGCAAGAATTGTGTTAGGCACAACCAGGCAGATCAAGTAATGAAAAGCATCAAACCAGCGGCATTTAAACATTTTATCCACAGGGTAAGAAACCCGCTAAATAGCATAGCCTTACATGCTGAACTGGGTAATATCCTCGTTGAAGATCATGCCAGTCCAGAGCAGATAAAAAATGCTTTTATGGTTATTTTGCAACAGTGCGAATGCTGCGAACAAGTCTTATCAGATATGCGTAAAAAGACCAGCGAGGAAAACCCAGATTTGTGACCCTAAGCATATAAGCTGTTAAAGCCGGCTCGACTCTGACAGCTTATATTCATTAGTTGGCGTAATATACCTTAGGCAACTTTTTGTGCATCCAGACGATTAGCCAAATACTCATTATAGGTTCCCTGAAAGTTCACTATTTCCTGCGGCTTGATTTCGATAACACGTGTCGCCAGTGAAGAAACAAACTCCCGGTCGTGGCTAACAAAAATCAGCGTACCGTCGAATTTTTTCAAGGCTCCATTTAGCGCTTCAATCGCTTCCATATCCATATGGTTAGTGGGTTCATCCATGATCAATACATTGATATCTGCCATCATCAACTTACCAAACAATAGACGATTTTTCTCTCCACCTGAGCAGACTCTAACTTTTTTATTAAAGTCATCGGCGCTAAACAGCAAACGGCCAAGCATTGCCCGAACCATCAGGTCATCATGCTTGGGTGTACGCCATTTCGACATCCAGTCAAACAAGGTCAGATCAGTATCAAAATCCACAGTGCTGTCTTGGGGGCAATAGCCAATAGCGGCGTTTTCAGCCCATTTAACAACACCGTTGTTGGCTTCAAGCTCATTGATCAGGCAACGCAAGAAGGTGGTTTTACCTGCGCCGTTTTCCCCTATGATAGCCAATTTGGCACCGGCTTCCAGGATCAAGTTGCCGTCTTTAAACAAGGTATGTTCGTCGAACCCATGGCCAAAATCTTCCAAAGTCACGGCCTGACGGTGCAATTTACGATGTTGCTTCAAGGTGATGGATGGCGTCTGCCTGCTGGATGATTTCACTTCATCGAGTTTGATTTTATCCATACGTTTGGCCCGGGAACTGGCTTGTTTGGCTTTGGAGGCGTTAGCTGAAAAGCGAGCGACAAAACCTTGTAGTTCTTCAATTTCGGCGCTTTTCTTGGCATTTTCCGTAAGTAACTGTTCCTGGATCAAAGAAGAGGCAGCCATGAAAGATTCATAGTTACCGGGATAAATACGCAACTCGCCATAATCAATATCCGCCATATGGGTACAAACGGAATTTAGAAAGTGCCTGTCATGGGAAATAATGATCATGGTGCATTTTCGCTGATTCAAAACATCAGCCAGCCAGTTGATAGTGTAGATATCCAGGTTATTGGTGGGTTCATCAAGTAACAAAATATCCGGATTGGAAAATAAGGATTGTGCCAGTAGTACACGTAGTTTCCAGCCCGGTGCTACGTTTTTCATCAAGCCAAAATGAAAATGCTCGCCAATCCCCGCCTCCAATAAAATCTCTCCCGCTCTGCTTTCTGCGGTATAACCATCCATTTCGGCAAATTCAGTTTCCAGATGCGCTACCCGCATTCCTTCTTCTTCGCTCATGTCGGCTTTGGCATAAATTTCATCCCGTTCCTGCTTGATCTTCCATAATTTGGCATCGCCCATGATGACAGCATCAACTACAGAGTATTCTTCGAAGGCAAACTGGTCCTGGCTCAATGTACCCACCTTGTCGCCAGGGGTAATAGACACATTACCGGCCGAGGGTACCAGTTCGCCGCTGAGGATTTTCATAAAGGTTGACTTACCGCAGCCGTTGGCACCGATTAGGCCGTAGCGATTACCCTGACCAAATTTAGCTGAGATATTTTCAAATAAAGGTGCGGCACCAAACTGCATGGTGATGTTTGCGGTAGATATCAAAAGAATGTTCCTAGAAGTTTACAAGTTTAACGAGGAGTTAACTAAAAGCAGCCAAACGCACCGTACAAAGGGCGCGCACTATATAGAACTCGCAGCGTAATGTCGAGTCAAATTGGCTAATTAATGTGCAAATACAGGGTCGAAAATACTAATGCCCCTAAGTTACTATCCGGTTCGTGAAGGTTGGCAATTTTTCTGGCAAAGCGTGCCATTGAACAGAGGATTGATTAACAAGACATATATAGATGCTCCCGAAGTGTCAGCTTACTCTTATCGCTTTTTCATTGTGTTGCAGGCAGTCTAAAAGTGGCCCTTTATTCCAGACTAGGGCTGACATATATTAAGGTCCCTTATCAGCGTTGTTTAAATCAACACAAACCTCTGATAAAGCCTGTACATCTTATCGTAACGTAATAGTTGACCAATCAGTCATCGGCAGGTTTGTGCCATAAGGGGCCGTTGTTTTTTAAATCAGCGTCTGTGACTCCGCAGGTTAGACCCCACAGGTTATTTCACAAAAAATTAACTGATTGCATTTTTCGACTTACCGCCCACCAATTTTTTTGTTTTTTATCTACTTAAAAGAAAAGGATTTAAATCCGTGTTAGACCTCAGGGTGGCTGTTTTTTACCGGCTCAGATATCAAGGTTAATGAGTTCGTTGGAGGGATATTGTTATTAACAAACAGTTGAGCCATACGCTTACATTACCCTGCAACGTTCGGTATCCCCCATACAAGTGGCAACAACCCAGCCGTAAAAATATGTCACCACCCAGAATCACAAAAAGCATTCGATGCACTGATTGAAATAATTAATTTAGCCGACATTCCGCAGCATTTTAGGAATATATTCTCTGGTAATTTACCCCTGCTATTTTTAATGATGATCGCTTGCCTATCTTTTATATTTTAGCCGCAGCGTTTGTTGTTCATTTATCGTCAGTAGTTCTTGAGACGGCCAAAATTCATGAGCTTGAACCCTACGCTTATCTCAATGCCATGTTCAAGGCGTTACCCTATGCTGACACGGTTGAAAAAATTGAAGATCTCCTGCCCTGTAATTTCAAAAAGTCAAAACCCAGTTGGCTACCCCGCACGTTCAATAGCGCTTACTGTGAACTGTTACATCATGACAAGGATATTTATATTTGGAAAGTACGTCGGTTTATTGAGCGCTTACGATCACGGGAATTTCCTTTGGTAAGGCAGCGGGTGCTTCTTCGTCCGAGTTGGCTTTGCCATCGTAATGGAAGCTGGTTGAATCTAAATGGGTAAATTCGCAGGGGAGTTTGAGGTGATCCACGACCTTTTTGGCAATTTAATGATCCTGAATGTATGTATGCACGAAGAAGGCTGTAATGCATTGACAACGGGAGCGTCAATATATGTCTATTTAATTTTATTCCTTTAGTCTATAGAGAGATTTAATAATAAAGGTTCATACCCCTCGGTCAAAGCCTTTTGCCTGCCAACCAGATACATATCACCTTTATTGTCGCGAGTTAAAGTACCATACAGTAATGGTTTATCAACACTATCAAGTTCTATCTTTGTCGTCATCGCTTGATTAAGATTGGTGTTGAAGATAATCCATTCATATCCTCTATCACCGCCTTTCACGCTTTGCCGACCAATACCCGCTAATATCCCTGTACCATCAATAGCAAACAAAGAAGCAATATACGCCTCGCCATCAGGGTGCATCATACCTTTGTATTGCACTTTTGTAGCGGACTTATCAAAGGGTTTTACTTGATAAAGGCCTCCATCCGCGGAAGTAAAATAGATGTTGCCATTTTTCATACTGGTATAAGCAACAATGCCATGGTGATGTTCAAAATCAGCCGATTGATACGAGGGCAATGGATAATTGGCGACTAGTTTTAACTCTTCATTGTACTCAGCAAGAGAGACTTCAACTTCATTAAAGTCATTTTTTATCAACTGTGGTACATAAGCATGCCCTATTTCGTCAACGATAAAATTGCGCGATACGTGCTGGTTTGTTGAGCCCACAGTCACTTTTTTGATTTTCTCGGTTTCAGTATCAAACTGATACAGAGCATGGTCCCAGTAGCCCAAAGCATATACGTAACGTCCATTAGTATTAATGCCGATTAACGCTTCTTCAGTCGCTAGTAAATGCTGCCAGTGTGTATCATCAGGCAATTTTCGCCATAAATTGCCGCCCCATGTTGGATTGATACCTTTTGCCTCTCCGCCTTCATCAAACGAACTGAAATATAAATACCCATCATTTGCCTGATAAAATTTACTGTGTAATTTATTTTGTCGCATACCTTGGCGGTATACTTGGTTTCTTTTTAATTCAGCGACGACATCGCTCTGTTCAATAACATCACCCGTTTCTGGATTATATTGATACAGGAATGCTGAACCATAATCACCACTTTGTGAGGATGCGCCGAAGTAAATGTGACCACTATCGTCTCGACCCGTGGCGCCCCATATGGCATCAACGTTTTTTGGAACAGTAAACTTAATTTCAGTCACCGTCGGAGCAGTAAAAATTTTTATTGGTAGTGGGGTATATACCGTACCAACGGTGTTTTGAAAGCTTCGCAGAGCAAATGTAACTTTTTTTTCATTTGCTTTGTCGCAGCCGGTTAACAGCAATAAGGTAATAACAACAAAACATGAAATTCGATAAATCACAATTAATGTGCTCGCTCTATTTTTATTGGATTAGTATAAAACATGTAGTGATGCTCCTCGGGCTGAATGCTTCTCCCCCGCCAACGAAAGATAACAAATGGACTGTTTAACTGATAATCATAACTAACATCCAATTGATTATTTGTTAGCGTTGGATCATAAAAGGGTATCGTTCGAATATTATTTGCTGTGATGATTACTAACTCTAAGTGATCGAGAGAAGTAGGGTAACCTTGCCAATCAAGTTCATTTAACGTTAAAGACAGATTAACTTTTACACTATTCATATTATCAATCACAGCAGATTGCCCAGCCAATAAATCCTCTTTATTGGTTTGTACCGAGAAATCAACATGATTAATAAATTTTCCATGCTGCGCCCAATAAGCACCAGAATGTAATGCAGACAGAACATCGTTATGACTATTAGATTTCGCAAGCAAGTGCGTTGTTGAGAACTGACATGGCCAATAATCCATTTTATTATTATGAAAGTCAGATGCTGCGCGAGCAGCCCATACTTTATAGCCTTTTTGCAATAAACGATCCCATTCTCCCCCAATAGTCTCTACCGCAGGATCCCAACCATTTACTGTTTTTAAACGCGTTTCATATGAGCCATTATTGTCACCTCGTTTCTTTTGGTGTCCTGGTGCTCCTGAAAAACCCACCACTAATTTAGAAAAATTTCGCCAATAAGTAATATCGTGCTCGTTTTCCATCGTTTGATAATCTTTTCTGCTGGGATGGTTATAGATAACAACTGCTTTATCTTTCCCCACAACACCGTGTCGACTTAACCACTCAAAAGCTTCTTGTGGTGAGAGTAACTTTTCATCTAATTGTTTATAGTGATCGTATCGATCCCGAAATGCAGATAAATTTCTCGGCAAATCAACTGACTTAGGTAATAAAACAGTTGCATGTTCCCGTCCGTTCATAGGAGGAATATTCCATTCAAGTCCTGGAATAATTGTTAAAAATGGAAATCGATTAGCGGCCGCATTGATGTCGTTAAAATAGTCATCGCTGGCAACTTTCTTTAAGTTATAATCACCATGGTCCGTAATAGCTATGGCATCACAGCCGAACTCAAAGGCTTTTTCAGCTATTTCACCCACCGTTTTAGAGCCATCTGAAAATTTAGTATGAATATGGGTATCTACTTTTATCCAGTTTTTATATGCATCTGCAATACTGGGTAGAGCCCATGACTCTGCTATTTGTTCGTTTTTATTACTATATAGAGATAACAGATTCAGTCGTCGATCTATTTCTGCTTCTAATTGTTTGTAGGTATCCGATTCTATGGATTGAATTACGCGCTTAAAATTGTTACCGGTAAAACCTTCAGGTAAATCATGAATAAAAGGAAAAAAGGCATTTTCATTTTTGATGTTGATTAATAACGCTTGTGCTTGTTGTGCATTATCACGTTTACTGGTGATGTAACTCGCAAATGCCAAACCTGCTTTATCCGCGGCTAAATCGGCAAAACTATATCCCGAACCTCCAGAAATAGAATCCAATAGTTCTTTTGCCTCACCCACTTGTAATCCTATATCTAGGTCACTCAACTGTTGAAGTGCCGCAGAATAAATAAAATGCTGAGTTAAATCGGGGCGACCTCTTAGCAATGGTATGCTTGTAGTATTTTTAGCGGGCTTTACTCCGATTAATTTAGCAAATCTATAGTTGCCAAACTTAACCGCAAGGGCCCAAATGATTGCGGTATTTTCTTCTTCAGCGGCATTATTAATAGAGCGTTGTCTGGCCAAATTAAACAAAGCCTGTATATGATCAGCTAACTTAATACTGCTAACTTTTTCAATTTCATTTATATATAATTGGACAACTTCAGGGGAAACGTCACCAGATCGGGCATAAAACCTCGCCAAATCACCTAACGTTTCTAGTGATTCATTAAGGTCATTTTTAAGATATTTTGATTTTTCAGCAGAAAAAACAATAGCTTCATTCTTATAGGTAGAATTAGTGATAAGTTCATTTGCGGTAGTAGCCGCTTCATCTCCCATTAGTAAATGCACAAAACTGATAAAGAACTTTTGCACCAGCCAACCACTTAAATTTACATTACCTATTGAGCAATTATCTATGTGCATACCCGCGCTGTGTTCTTCAAAAAACCAACACGAGACATTGACATACTGTTTGAATAATAACTGTAATTCAGTGGTGGTAGATACCAGGATACCTAGCTCTGAAGCACTAACATTTACCTGTGTTTTTGGTAGCAAGTGTGAACCTAGTTTTGATAATGCTGATAATTCTTGTTGGTTGATGTCGAATTCAATAAATTGATGGTAAGAAGCAAGCTTGTCAGCCACTTCTTTCACAGTATTTCGAGCAACGTTCATTTCGTCAGGAGAAATGACTTCGTCTTTATTAACTAGAGCATTATTTTGTAGCAAAGATAATTTCAAAATAATGAGGCTAATCATTATAGCCAGGACGAGCTTCATTATTTTTTTATATTTAAATTGAAACATTTAGTAAATTTCACACATTTTTATGATGGATACTTGTTCTGGTTAAATGATCCAGGACTCAACGTTCATTTTTATCCTATACTCATACTTGAAT
>JBKEFM010000198.1:0-7276 GCA_046709505.1 Paraglaciecola sp.
CGGTAATTTCTGATCATCGAGAAATAAGCGGCAGATATAGTGTCTTTATTGACTGGGGTTCCTTGTGACTGGGGTAGCCAGGTCTGCCAAAACTCGTCAGGTAATGAAAAATTAAAGTGCACACCAGCAATGGCTTGCATCATACTTCCGTAACGATTTTTTAATCCAGTACGATATAAACTCTTCATTCGCCCCGTATTTGACTGGCCAAACTGCGCGATAGGAATTTGCTCTTCACTATTGATATAACAAGGCATACTCATGGGCCAAAGCCGCTCATCAGCAATATTTTCGACGGTGAATTTATGTAAATCCCTGAGCTGGCCTAATGTTTTGTCAGGATCGGTTTCTGGAGGAGTAATAAACTCTAATAGGGATTCAGAGAAATCAGTTGTAATATACTCATGGGTCAAGGCCGCACCGATTTTTTTATTGTGCGGTGTTTGCGCCAAACTACCATTGGGCTGAATTCGCAATGCTTCGCGCTCTATGCCATGGCGGATACCTTTAAGAGTCAAAGTCACATCACTGTTGGATAAAACAGCCAGGCGCTGGGTAAAGTTTAATTGTAATGCTTGCAAAATAAATTCCAATATAGTCGGCAACCCACACTAAGTGGGGAGCAATAAGGTTTTTTCAAGGATGTTTACCTACGCCACAGGGGAACAGCTCCCCTGTGGCGACACGTTAAGCTCACTAGTACGAGACTTGTAAGTCTATTATTTCACGACCTAAGGTTTTCAGTTGTTCACGAATAACCTGCGCATCTCCCACTACCACAATTTGCATCTGCTCCAGGCGCAACAATTTTGCGGCTAAAGCATTAAGCTCCTCAGTGGTAATCGTACTTATAATGTTATTTTGATCTTTGCGATAAGACTTATCTAAATCATAGGTTAACAGGTGGCGCAGAAACTCGGCCTTACTGGAAGGGGTTTCATAAGCCAACGCATCGCCCTGGGTAAAGGCATTGCGCATAAGTAACAATTCCTGTTGTGTCATACCGTTTTGACGATAGTCTTGTATTTCCTTGAGTATCTCTTTGATACCATCTGCCGTATTTTCTACTTTAAGATCCGCCCCGGCATGGAACCAACCCAAGGTTTTACCGCCTGCAAAGCCACTGGAAGCCCCATATGTATAGCCTTTATCTTCCCGCAAATTTAGGTTGATCCGACTATTAAACATGCCGCCAAGTGCAAAATTCATCAACTTGCTTCTAAATTGCTCACCCGTTGCATCATAAGGTAAGGCAGGCTTAATAATCCGCACTACTGCTTGTTTAGCCCCAGGTTTGTCAACTAAATAAAGGTTGGGCTGGTCAAAATTTGGAAATTCAGCATAGTTTGGGATTGAATAAGCTTTCCCTTGCCAATCCGTTAAAAAAGCAAATGCCTGTTCGACTTCCTGGGTTGATATGTCGCCCACCACGACCAAATTTGCTTGTTGGGGCGAATAATAGTTACGATAATATTCTTTTACATCTTCAAGGGTGATGTTGGTCAACGTTTGCAAGGTGCCGGAATCCGGCAAGCTAACCCGGTTATTGGGACCAAATAATAGCTTACTGACTGCCCTGCTTGCTAACTCACTGGGATCCTTAACTTGTTGCTGTAACGATTGAGAAATTCGCTGTTGTAAGCGCTGGAAATCAACTTCAGCAAAGGCTGGCGAAAATAATTTTTTATTAAACAAAGCCAGGGTTTTATGTACATTTTTGCTTAGGCTGCTGATCTGCGCCGTGGTATATCTGCCGCTAGCGTCAAAACGAATACTACTGCCTAATAATGCCAATTGATTAGCCATTTCTTCATTGCTCATTCCCACTACAGTTTCATTCATCATCTTTGCAGTCATCGAGGCCAAACCCGCTTTATCCAGTGATTCAAGTAAAGGCCCGCCTTCCATATTAAAACTGATGGACACGGTGGGAGTCTCGCTACTTTGGTGACTGACTATGGTTAAACCATTGGCGTAGGCTTTCTGCTTAAATTCTGGTACTTGTACCACAGGTGCCGGACCGGCTGAGGGGGCAACGCTACGATCAAAGGTGTCTACTATTTGCGTTCTCGAAACGCTAGCAGGCACAGTTGCCTGAAGATCAAATATTCTCGCTGGGGGAGTAAAGTCAGCTTGCTTAGCAGCTAGGGAAACCTGCCCCTTAGGCACAATGCTCAGCACTACTTTAGCTTTGTTTTTAATGTATTTTTTATAAACACCCATGACGTCATCGGCGGTAACCCCGTTGTAACGATCCAAATCATATTGCACCATGTCTGGTTCATCATCGAAAATTTGATTCGCTGCTAACGTTGAAACCTTACCTGACACCCCCTGTAATCCAAAGATAGTGGAAGATTCAATACTGGATTTAGTTCTATCTAAATCGTCCTGATTTACCCCTCGTTGTTCAAATTCTGCCAGGGTTTGTTCAAAGCGACTATAGATATCAGCTAAATTAGCGCTATTAGTCGGGTTCGCCAGGGCAATCAGTTGAAACTCACAGGCCAACTCCTGGCAAGGATGAGAGACAAGGGCCTGTACTGCGTACCCTTCTTTAACCAAATTTTTATAAAATAACGAAGTTTTTCCATTACCCAATATATTGGCTAATACATCCAGCGCCGCTTCGTCTGCATGACGTACATAAACAGTTGGATAAGTAACTTGCAGCAGGGGTAAATGCACTTCATCTTCCAGGGTAACAAAGCGGTTCTTATCCAGGCTAACCAATGTTTTAGGTGCATTTTCAACCTCCGGGCCTGCCGGTATGGGTGCAAAATATTGTTGCACCCACTTCAGTACCTGCTCAGGTTTGATGTCACCTCCAATTGTTAGTACAGCATTATTTGGACCGTACCAGCGACTGAAAAATGCTTTTAAATCATCTACATTAACCCTGTCCAAATCCTCTACATAGCCTATGGTTGACCAAGAATAAGGATGGCCTACAGGATACAAAGCTTGGGAATTTAGCTCGCTACGCAGTCCATATGGTTGATTGTCATAACTCTGACCCCGTTCATTTTTGACCGTTTCACGCTGTACTTCAAATTTTTTCTGAGTCACTGAGTCAAGTAAAAAACCCATGCGGTCTGCTTCAAGCCACAGCACTTTTTGCAATTGGTTGGCAGGCACGGTTTCATAATAATTAGTGCGATCAGAGTTTGTGGTGCCATTCATCTGGCCACCCGCTTCGGTAATCATCTTAATGTGTTGCTCGTCTGCCACATTTTGCGATCCCTGAAACATCATATGTTCAAAAAAGTGAGCAAAACCCGACTTCCCCAAAGCTTCTCTTGCTGAGCCAACATGGTAAGTTACGTCCACATGCACCAATGGATCTGAATGGTCTTCGTGCAGCACCAGGGTCAAACCATTGGCTAGTTGGTACTTTTTGTAAGGAATTGTAAGTTCACCCTCTTTTGCTTGATTTGAGGCGATCAGTGTCACCCCATTTGGCAATAAGTGGGGGGCCTGATCGCTGGATATAGGCGTTGGTTGGCACGCTAGCAAAACACTCGCAATAGCCGATAGGGTAAGGATTTTAATTAACACTTAAGACTTGTCCATTGATTTGCTGTAACGTATTAGTCTACTCTTTCGCTTCGTAAAAAGTCACTCCGTTAACCCTTTCTTTGGCGTTTGCTTCGCTTAAGTGGGCATGGGGGAAAATTATCTTCATTTTTGGAGCCTGATTTATGTACCAAGAACCAATTATTTTTGACGCAGAATTCGCGTTACAGCAATTTAGTGGTAACCAACCTTTGCTCCTTAAAATGCTAAAAAAATTTACTGAGCAATACGCCCAATTTGAGCCGGTACTGCGAAATCATTTAGATGGGACTGATATGGATGTTATTAAACAGCAAATTCATACTCTTAAGGGTGTCAGTGGAAATCTGGGCATGAATGCACTTCATCAGGCCAGTCGCGAATTTGAAACTGAATTAAAAAATCAGCCTGCACAACTCGCCAATCCAACCAACTATTTACACGTTATCAGCAAGACCCTCGCCAGTATCACTGAATATGATGCTGCAAACCAACAGCAGGAGTCTACTGTTGCCAAACAGGAGGAAGTTTGCCCTCAAACCCGGCAGAACTTGTTGATGGCGCTTAAACGCAATGAGTTTCTTAGCCCAACTAAATTAGATGACTTTATTGATAACTGTGGCTTAACAGATCAGCAACAACAGGTACTCCGTGGAGCAATTGACGATTTAGATTATCAAACAGCGATTAATCTGCTTGAGTAACCAAGACACGCCCCTTATTAAGCTAGTATACGAGCATCCAGATTTTATTGTTGTCAATAAGCCACCTGGCATAGCCGTGCAGGACGAAGAGCTTAGTGTGGGAATTTTGGTTATTTTGTGTCAACAGCTACAAATTGAAAAGTTATGGCTGGTGCACAGATTGGATAAAGTGACTTCTGGCTTGTTAATTTTAGCCAAATCGGCAAAAGCAGCAGCAAATTTGGGTAAGCTTTTTGAAGCCCGCCAAATCGAAAAATTCTATATTGCACTGAGTGCACAAAAACCCAAAAAGAAACAGGGCTGTGTCAGTGGCTGCATGAAAAAAATACGAGACGGTAAATGGGCTCTGGCTGACACAGGCACCTCTGCTGCTATTACCCAATTTTTCAGCACGAGTGTGGCGCCTGGCATCCGTCTTTTTCTGCTCAAACCCCATACGGGCAAAACCCACCAGCTACGGGTTATGCTGAAAAGTTTAGGCAGCCCGATATTAGGTGACACTTCTTATAAAGGTCAGCACAGCGATCGTACTTATTTGCATGCCTACAGCCTGCGCTTTGAGTACGAGGGGCAAGCTATTTCCATCCAATGCCTTGCAAACAGCGGAGAATATTTTCTAACCGAACAGTTTAACCTAGGGGTGCAACAATACCTTGCTCCCTGGTTATTAACCTGGCCGGTGATCAAGCGCGCAAAAACCGGCCGCTCTAAATAACTGATATGAAAATTGCAATTTTAGGCAATGGTGCCATAGGCAATTTACTCGCCTTGAAATGTCATCAATTGCATCAGTCTTTTACGCTGCTTATGCGCAAGCCAGCACATTTTAATTTATGCGCCACCGACAGACATGGATTAGAGCACAATATTCCCATCAAAGTAGCTGGCATTTTACAGGCCCAACAATTTGACCTGTTGATACTGCCAGTGAAGGCTTATCAGGTATTACCTGCTCTGCAACAAATGGCCAATAGTCTTACTGGCAAACAAACACTGGTGTTATTGCACAACGGCATGGGGTTACTGGAAAAAGCGCAAGGGCTACTCCCCCATATTCCCTTAATTGCTGCCACGACTAGCCATGCTGCCTATAAGCCTGCTGTAAACCAACTCCATGAAACAGGCATAGGTACCACCCATTGCGGGTTTGTAACCTCGCCTGAGGGCAACGCCCAGCAAGCTATTGTGACCTTACTGGATGAGCTTCTAGCCCCCTGCACTTGGCACCCAAATATCAATGCCCCGCTGTGGCAAAAATTGGCCATCAATGCGGTGATCAATCCCCTGACCGCTTTACAGCAGATAAAAAATGGTCAATTGGCCCGGCCTGAATATAGCTCGGTGATCACGGATATTTGTTTCGAAACCGCCTCTGTGATGCAAGCCTGCGGCTATCCCACCACGGCAACAGCACTGGTTAAAGCCGTAAATCAAGTCATACAAAGTAGTGCTGATAACTATTCTTCTATGTTTCAGGACATCCTTTATCAGCGCAAAACAGAAATAGACTTTATTAATGGTTATATCGTCGCCCAAGGGCAAAAGCTTGGCATAGATACGCCTATCAATTTGCAACTCACCAATGACATACATTACCGTGAAACATTATGACTTACAGCGATGCTTGATAAAAAACAGGGCTAATTCGCCTTTAGCCCTGTTTTGAAACAACAAAAAAGGGCGCTTATAGCGCCCTTACAAAAACCTACGTTGAGGAGTTTTTATTCCACAGAAGCTTCAGGCTTCATATGGGGGAATAAGATCACATCTTTTATCGTTGGGCTGTCAGTAAAGAGCATCACTAAACGGTCAATACCAATACCTTCACCAGCGGTAGGTGGCAAACCATACTCAAGGGCACGAATGTAATCATCATCAAAATGCATGGCTTCGTCGTCACCGGCGTCTTTCTCTTGCACTTGTTTGCGAAAACGGGCCTCTTGGTCTTCAGCGTCATTAAGCTCTGAAAAGCCATTGGCCAATTCACGGCCACCCACAAAAAATTCAAAACGATCTGTGACAAAACTATTGTCATCATTGCGCCTAGCTAAAGGTGACACTTCCCATGGATAGGCAGTAATAAAGGTGGGTTGATCCAGTTTCTCTTCAGCCGTGGCTTCAAAAATTTCACATAGATACTTACCTGCACCCCAGATACCGTCCACCGCAGGCTCTTTAATATGTAACTGTTTAGCCATGGCTTTTAGCTCATCAAGATGATTGACGGGGTCTTCAATTGCAGCCACATTAGCCTCTGGCCAGTATTGAATGATCGCATCGGTCATGGTCAGGCGCAGGAAAGGTTGGGCAAAATCATAAAATTTTTCTTCCAATACATTGCCTTCAGTGTCTTTAACCGTGTTAGTTATGACCGTTGTCCCTAATACATCTTGGGCAACCGTGCGCAGCATCTCTTCAGTGAGGTTCATCAGATCATGATAATCCGCATAGGCTTGGTAGAATTCAAGCATAGTAAATTCAGGATTGTGTCGAGTGGATAGCCCTTCATTTCTGAAGTTACGGTTGATTTCAAATACCCGCTCAAAACCGCCGACCACTAAGCGCTTAAGGTAAAGCTCAGGGGCAATGCGTAAATACATATCAATATCCAGCGCATTATGATGGGTGCTAAAAGGTTTAGCGGTTGCGCCACCTGGAATAACCTGCAACATGGGGGTTTCCACTTCCATGTAATTACGCTCGGTTAAAAAATTACGAATACCACTGACAATTTTACTGCGGATTATAAAGGTGTCGCGGGTATGCTGGTTGGTAATCAAATCAACATAACGCTGACGGTATTTGGTTTCTTGATCCGCTAAACCGTGGAACTTCTCTGGCAATGGCCGTAAAGATTTGGTCAAAAGCTGATACTCGGCCATTTTGACGTATAAGTCACCCTTGCCCGATTTATGTAACTCGCCCTTAACACCGATAATGTCACCAATATCAAGACTGCCGTAACGCTCTTTAATGTCTTTTTGCGTATCTTTAGACGCATAAGATTGAATACGTCC
>JBKEFM010000199.1:0-7274 GCA_046709505.1 Paraglaciecola sp.
TAACGAGTCTGGTGACCGAAGTGAACGCCTGCTTGTAGCAGGTCACGCATTGATACATTTGCCATTTTTAGTTTCCTTTAGATGGGGTTAGGCCTCCATACATCCCATTTCTCGATCTACATAACAGCTATGTTTATGTAAACACCCCGAAAAGTGTGTCGATGTATGTGTGTTATTTAAGATTATTTCGCTGCAAACCCACCGCCAGTAAGTGACGATTAATTTCAGCGGGGCGCTTTATACCATGGCACTTCGAATTATTCAAGTTTAGGATCCCTCCCCTGTACACCAGCGTCGCTAAACGCTAACATGGTCTTACTAGTTCTATACCTGACAAATTAGGAAAATGAATTGCCAGCTTCAATAAAAACAGCGCAAGAAATAGATAAAATGCGTATCGCCGGCAGACTTGCCGCGGACGTTTTACAAATGATCGGGCCTTTTGTAAAAAAAGGCGTGACGACAGAAGAGTTAAATCAGCTATGTCACGATTATATCGTTAATGATCAACAGGCCATACCGGCCCCGCTGCATTACGGTAACCCGCCCTTTCCAAAATCAGTTTGCACCTCGGTCAACCATGTGATTTGCCACGGTATTCCGTCGGATAAAAAATTGAAAGACGGCGACAGTGTAAATATCGATGTGACGGTGATTAAAGACGGTTACCACGGTGACACGTCAAAAATGTTTGTAGTAGGTAAACCCAGCATTTTGACTGAAAGGTTAATCAAAGTGACACAGGAATCCTTATATCTGGCCATCAAATTGGTGCGCCCAGGCATACGCTTGGGCGACATCGGCCATGTTATTCAGCAATACGCCCAGAGCCATGATTACTCTATTGTGCGGGAATATTGTGGACACGGTATTGGGGCGAACTTTCACGAAGAACCCCAGGTAGTGCATTATGGTAAGCCCAACACCGGAGAAGTGTTAGAAGCTGGTATGTGTTTTACCATTGAACCTATGGTCAATGCCGGTAAGCGTTACTCTAAAGTGCTACCCGATGACTGGACAGTGGTAACTAAAGATCGCAGTTTAAGTGCCCAGTGGGAACACACCTTACTCGTGACCGAAAATGGGGTCGAAATATTGACCTTGCGTGATGACGAACAAATCGATCGCATCATTAGTCACTAGCCTAATATAATTAACCTTATGATAAATAATCAGTTTTTTAGAGAATTGGTTATTTGTTTTTGGTGTTGATAACAGGTAAAAAGATAACTCGTTTTAATTTAACGTTGTTACCCGGGAGTCATTTACACCTGAGTGCCAAACATCGATAGGGAGAATATTCATTGTCATTGCAAAGCTTGTTAAGCCAGATCAAACTCATTAGTTCAACCGATAATATCCCTGCCTTTAAGGAATGCATCAGTAACAATTACGAATGGCTTTCTAGCGAATTTTCCCGTTGCGATGTTGACAGTCTGGTCACAGGCCGCGCGGTTTTTGTCGATGCTATGCTGCGCCACGCCTGGCAGTTGTTAGGTTTGCACAAGCAACAGCAATTGGCACTCATCGCAGTAGGCGGTTATGGTCGCGGACAATTGCAGCCCTATTCAGATATTGACCTGCTGTTATTGAGCCAAAAGAAACTCTCCGTGGCGCAACAGGATCTTATTGGTCAATTTATTACCTTTTTGTGGGATATCGGCCTGGATGTAGGGCAAGCGGTCCGTACCATCAAAGAGACCGTCTCACTGGCCAAAAATGATGTCACCATAGCCACCAACCTGATTGAAGCGCGTTTACTGACCGGTAACCAAGACACATTTGATGAATTAAACAAAAAAATTCAAGGCCGAGGTTATTGGACAAGCAAAGATTTTTTCCTGGCTAAATCTAAAGAGCAGGCTATTCGTCACTCAAAATTTAAGGGCACCTCTTACAATCTCGAGCCGAACGTCAAGGAAAGCCCAGGTTGCCTCAGAGATATTCAAAATATTGGCTGGATAGCCAAAAAACATTTTAAAGTACTGCGCGGTACAGAATTAGTAGAACGAGGTTATTTTACCCAACAGGAATTCCAGGAATTGCTGGAATGTCGTTCCACCTTATGGCGGATCCGTTTTGCTTTGCACCTGCAGGCCCAGCGCAGCGAAAACCGTCTGTTGTTCGATTATCAGAATGATGTGGCCAGCCGTTTAGGTTATGGCGATGATGGAAAAGCTTCGGTTGAGCGAATGATGAAATCATTTTTCAGGACCGTAAGACGCATTAGCGAATTAAACGAGATGCTGTTGCAACGTTTCGGCCAGGATGTACTGCATATCAAGGTCAAACACACCAATGTGATCAGTGACAGCTTTGAACTCGCCGACGGCTTACTGGCCACCCGTCACGATAATGTATTTAACCAGCCCGAAGATATTTTGCAGTGTTTGTTACTTATAGCGGATACCCCACAGGTACAAGGTTTACATACCACTTCCTTGCGCCAGCTGCGTAACGCCCGACGCAAGTTTCATAGCCAGTATTATTGTGAGCGCCCTGAATGCAAAATTTTATTTATGAAATTACTACAGCATCAGAATTTCTTTGGTTTAGGGTGGGATATCATGCACAAACATGGTGTATTGCAATCCTATTTGCCCCAATGGGATCATATTGTGGGCATGATGCAATTTGATTTATTTCATGCTTATACCGTTGACGAACATACTCATCGTTTGCTGAAAAACGTCTATCAATATGGCCGTCCCAACAATACTGATTTCCCCCGATGCGGACGTATAGTGCGTCATTTGGATAAACCAGAATTGTTGTATATCGCCTCTATATTTCACGATATAGGTAAAGGCAGAAATGGCGACCATTCCAAACTTGGCGCCAAATATGTAGCGGAATTCTGTAAAAGTCACAATATCGAAGATAAAGATACACAATTAATCAGCTGGTTAGTCGAGAGTCATTTGTTGATGTCTGTTGTGGCTCAGCGCCGGGATATTTACGATCCCGAGGTGATCAATGAATTTGCCGAAAATGTGCGAACGCATAATCAGTTAAACCATTTATACGTTCTTACCCTGGCGGACATCCGCGCGACGAATGACAGCCTTTGGAATGACTGGAAAGCCACGTTACTGCGTGAACTTTACCTGTTAACGCAAAAAGCACTGGATAATGGCCTGGAATGTAAAGTCGCCCTACAAGACAGGATCGACGAACATCAGACTAAAGCCAAGAAAATATTGCTGGATAGAGGCATGAATGAAACCCAGATCAAGCAGTTTTGGACCCGTTTGTCTGACGATTATTTTGTGCGCTTTAAGCCGGAACAAATCGCCTGGCATGCCAGTGTTATATTGGCTTCTCACCCCATGACCGATGATTTCCTATTAGTTGATGCCAATGCAAATACCGCCAAATCCGGTGCTGAATTGTTAGTTTACGGTAAAGATAAAATCAACCTATTTGCCCAAGTTGCATCGGTGCTCGATAGCCGTAATTGCTCCATTCATGATGCACAAATCATGAAAACCCATGATGGTTATGTATTTGATAGCTTTATTATTCTGGAGCATAACGGTGATCGCATAAACTCCTCCAGGCGCCTCAAAAGCCTGACTGATGCAGTGGCCGACCAATTAAACAAACCAGGACAAGAACACCAAAACAAGCGCAAAATGTCCCGTCAAATGAAACAATTAGCGGTTCCTACCAAGGTGCGTTTCTACTCCAGTCAGCCAGATGTCACTCTGGTAGAGCTGGAGGCTTTGGATGCTCCGGGGCTACTGGCTAAAGTGGGCAACTTGCTGGTAGAAATGCAGTTTTTTCTGCGCATGGCAAAAATCACCACTATAGGCGAGCGGGCAGAAGATTTATTTATCATTTGTAATGATCAAAATAAGGCTTTAACCCAAGACCAGGAAGTTGAGCTTAAAAAGCGTTTAAGCCAGTTACTGGATTGAGTAACCCAAAAAGACCTGAGGGCTAATGGCCGCTGGATACCAAACCGCCCAGCCTAAAGCTGCTCTGCTTGGGGGAGATAAAACGGGTCTATTGGCCCCGCTTTATCTGTCAGATCTTTACTAACTATTGAGAAGCGACAAGGTAAAATAAAAAGGTGTAATACGCTGACTGTTGTCACCAAAATGCCATTTTAGTCCCACCTTAACGTCATATTAGTTGTTTATTATTAAGCAAGTTCAACTTACTGACAGCTTATTGTTATGTTTACTGTAAATGACGTTTTAAGCAAACACTACCCGAACATTGTCACAAAACCCTGGTTGTTTAAATCACTGGGGTTTGTCCTCAGACATTTACTTCATGAACGTGAAATGCAAGATTTTGCCGCTAAATATCCTCACCAGCAAGGCCTGGAATTTGTTGAGCAAGTACTCGAATATTTTAATATCAGCTACTGGGTACGGGACAATGAACGGGAACATATTCACAGTCGAGGGCGACTGGTCATTATAGCCAATCACCCCATCGGCTCCCTTGATGGACTGGCCCTGATAAAATTAGTTAGCGAGATCAGAAAAGATGTCAAAGTGATCGCCAACGATATGTTGATGACCATAGATCCCCTGCATTGCATGTTGTTACCCGTAAACAATATGCAAGGTGGTACCCCTAAAGATAATATCCACAATATTCAGGCGCATTTGGTGGATGAAGGTGCCTTGCTAATTTTTCCTGCCGGTGAGGTGTCACGTCTACGCCCTCAAGGTGTGCGAGACACCTATTGGCACAGTGGATTTTTACGCATTGCCAAACAAGCTAAAGCCCCTATCCTGCCGGTATTTATCGATGCCAAAAACTCACCCATGTTCTACGGTGTTTCGATGCTTTATAAACCCTTGGCAGCAATGTTGCTGGTAACCGAAATGTTTAAACAAAAACGCAAACATTTTGCCATGCGTATAGGCGAAGTCATCCCCTGGGAATCCTACGCTAGCAGCAAGATTTCCCGAGATCAGCAAGTGCGATTATTCAAAAAACATTTGTACCGTATTGGCGCAGGCAAACTCGGTATATTTGACACTCAAAAGGCCATCGCCTTCCCGGAAAATCGCACAGAATTAAGTAAAGCCATCAAATTTGACTGTGAATTATTGGGGGAAACCGCCGATGGTAAATCCATTTATTTGTATCGCTACCAAGGCAGTTCAGCCATTTTACGGGAAATAGGCAGACTGCGGGAAATCGCATTTCGCGCCGTAGGAGAAGGCACTAACCAACGCCGGGATATCGATCAATACGATAGTCATTACTTCCATCTAATATTATGGGACAGGGACGACCTCGAAATAGCCGGGGCCTATCGTTTCGGTGATGCAAAACGCCTGATTGAGAAAAATGGCATTGAAAGTTTATATTCTGCCAGTTTATTTAATTATGAACCGATAATGGCTCCCTATTTTGAACAGGGCCTGGAGCTGGGTCGCAGTTTTGTGCAACCCAGATATTGGGGTAAGCGTAGCTTGGATTATTTATGGTATGGCATAGGGGCTTTCTTACAACGCTACCCACATTATCGCTATCTATTTGGTCCGGTATCATTAAGTGATACCTACCCTAAAGCGGCGAAAGATCTTTTGGTTCAATTTTACCGTGTGTATTTTAGTCACCCGAATACCCTAGCCACTGCCAAAACACCTTATTTAGTTAACCTGGAGCACAAGCTTTACTTTAACGGCCAAGATTATAAAAAGGACTTTACCCAACTTAAACACTTGCTAGCGAATATGGGCCTGTCAGTACCCACACTGTATAAACAATATACACAGACATATGAGGCGGGAGGCGTACATTTTATTGATTTTAATGTGGATCCAGACTTTGGTGATTGTATTGACGGTTTAGTCGTGGCGGATCTCCAGCTATTGAAAGCGAAAAAGCGCGCCCGCTATATGCCGCAACCAACGGCAGGCGGGGTGAGTAGCAAACCGCTGGGCTGATATAGCCACTGCATCAAATACATTCGGGCAATGGAGGTAACGTACTGATCTTCTTTAGCCATTTTCTCAGGCTTTCTTTTTACCCAATGCCACGACCTCGGCTTTTTCTTCCGATAAAAGAGATTTCGCTTCTGTTCCCTTGAATAATTTTGCCACTGCATCTTTATTTTTTGACAACATTACGGCTAACTCTTCCAATACGTTAGCTTCGAGCTTCATGCCCTTGGCTTCAATATACTCGGCCAGATTATCGGCCACATCCAGCATTTTATCGTATTGATCTGCCTCTTTTTTATCTGTGGTCACAAATTTTTCAACCCCTTTATGCTCAACAACGTACCTGGTAATAATAGTCATATCTAATTCCTGTTTGCTTAATCCGTAGCCAAGATAACACAACAACTGTGTTTATGTACAGCCCTGCCGTACACAGCATTACTGTACTATCAAAACAAGAAAACCAGCTAAATGCCGGTTTTCTTAAGATAGTTAGATGCCAGACAAAGTAAGCTCTAGTGAACTTCACTCAACTGATTGACGGTGTATTTGGGGATTTCAACCACCAAATCTTTATCTTTGATGACTGCCTGGCAGCCTAAACGGGAATCAGGCACCAGTCCCCAGGCTTTATCCAACAAATCATCCTCCAGTTCATCACTTTCATCCAGAGAAGCAAAACCTTCGCGAACAATGATATGACAGGTTGTACAAGCACAGGATTTCTCACAGGCGTACTCTATGCCAATGCCGTTATTTAGGGCGACATCCAGTACTGTTGTTCCGCTTTCAACTTCGATTACCGCGCCATCTGGGCATAGATCCGCATGGGGTAAAAAAATCACTTGTGGCATACTTGCGTTTCCTCTAATGCTTGATATCTACTATACGCGTTGCGTTATAAGTATTAAATACTGTCCACCGAATGACCGGCAAACGCTTGTTTTATAGAGTGATCCATTCGCCTTTCAGCAAATAGTTGGCTGGCTTTATCAACGGACTCAATAGCTTGTTTAATCGTCTTAATTTCCTCACCTTTGGCACTTCAGCTAAGCGACTTAACGCCTCTTGTATAGCCGTTATTTCATCTTCGGACAGTAATGTCTGACCATCAGAACGTAGGGCAGCCTGCAATACTTCCTGGACGCGGGCGGCTTCGACTTGTTGTTCTTTTAACATCCCCGCTTGCATCTCGCCTTGGGCGTGTTGCATGGATTATTTTAGCATGGCACTGATTTGACTGTCATCTAGGCCATATGATGGCTTCACCTGAATTTGCGCCTGAAGGTCAATGGATTTTTCCATAGCGGTGACATTGAGCAAACCATCGGCGTCTACCTGAAAGGTTACGCGAATATG
>JBKEFM010000200.1:0-7257 GCA_046709505.1 Paraglaciecola sp.
TTAATTGGCAGTGTATTGATTGCCTTATGGTTATATAAAGGAATTAATACTAATCGTTTAGGTGTAAGGTCATTAATCTTTACTAGCGAAGATGACTCGTTCATTTACTGGATATTGGTTGCCATTGGTATTTGCTCCATACTTTACGGAATATATGTGTTTCTCACCTATGAGTTAAAGTATGGAGCAAATAAGAAGTAAACATTAATTATGTATGTCTTGAATCCAAAGCCCCGCCTCGCAACGCCAGAATTTTCTATGCTGTTGGTGGGCTTTTTGTTGTTTTCAATCCCGCCAAATTCACTATAATTGACTATACTGTTAACCTACTGTAATTCCGAAATTTTATTGATGATTAGCTATGGTTTGTAGTGTCGATAAAAAAAGGGGGCAAGTCACTTGTCTAATAATACTTTTTAATATATGCGTATTCTCATTAAGCCAACGCCATCAAGAATCGAATGAAGTATTGTGAAGCAAGCAACTTGTCACCTTATTTTTTTGACTTGTTTTTTTAATCTAAATTACGCTTACGGGCAATGATACCCAGCTTAGTGCGATAGTTGACCATAGAGTGATCCTTGAGAACTTTTGACGCCCTGAAGCTGTTCTTCACCATCCCCATTATGCGATACGTCCAGCTTACAGATGAAAGTAATTTAACACTCTCAAAATCACCATTTTCACAGTTCGTTAGGTACCGCATATCGCCGGAGTGAAGATACCCGCCGAATTTTTCCTGAAGCAGATCACTAGCAGGCTGAAGATAAGGGATAAGGGATAAAAGCTTAGAAGTGCAGGCAATTAATTCCCCGCCAGGCGGCATCATAGTCACGGAATCAACCGCATTGACTACGCGGTACACCGGCGCTCGTAAACCAGCCACCCAATTGGTGTCACCGACTCGCGGGGAACCAAACGTGTAACAGGCAGCAATACCCGACTTGTGCGTAAGACGCTTAGCTGCAATTGTGGCAAGGGCACCACCAAGACTATGGCCAGTAATAAATAATGGTTTCGCAGCAATATTTGCTTCGTTTAGAGCAGCCTGCACCTGTTCCGACACAACGTCGAATGCTGCGGAAAAGCCCGAGTGGACCATCCCACCCGAAACACACTTAACCTGCATGGCTTTCAGGTCTGACTTGATATCTTCTGGATTGGTTGATTCGGTACCACGAAAGGATAGAACGACAAAATGATCCGTAACTGCGATAATGGCCTGTGTATCCTTTACATCAAATGTCTTAATGAGTTCCAAGCGGATAGTATCGAGGTCACTCGTCAGAATTTGCTCTTGTTCCTTTGCATCGTAGGAAAAAGAGCTTAGCAGATCAGTGAGGATATTTTTTTTCTTACCATTAAGGTATTCATCTACCTTTTTATTAAAAGCCGCCTGAAGCTTTTCGCTAGGGATCAAGGGGTTGAATTTAACGTAGGCCAGTTCTGCAGCGCAGGACATCAACCATGCAGTTCTATCGCTGTAAGCTTGACGATACGTGGGCATCTGTTTGGCTAGGATAGCCGCTGCAAATAACTTCTCTTTTTGGGTTTTGTTAACTACGCTATTTGGGCCAGTCACTGAGGTATGAGTCAATGTCGTATCGGCTGTCACAAGTTACTCCTTTGTCTGTTGGTCAATCATTGGTATGAATCAAATCGAATTAACAGGACAACCATGATAACGGTTTTCAGAACAACTAAATTATTCGTTCAGTTATCGCGGATGTCCGATCAAAGAGGGCAGAGTAATTGATTTTTAAAATCACAAAAACACCCTAGTTAACTTTTCAATGCCATCATAGTTTATGCCGTTAAGCTTTCCTATTACACGTTATTACACGAAGCCAAAGTCAGCAGAAAACCAAAACAGGAAAGCCGGTTTGCACAGTGGATGCTGCCCGAAGTCTTAGATATAGCGATGTGCCTAATGAAGATCCATTGGTGATCCAAAAGATACTCAGTCACCTGAATACAAAAAATGACGAAGTCGTTGAATGATTGCCCCCACGAAGTAGAGCGCCGCCTCAGATAAGTCTGTTTGAACAAAAGCCGTTCATCATCATAAACAAAAGCAATATTTAAAACTGGTTTGCTGGTATGCACAACAGTGGGAGGCCCTTGTTTTGAATTCTGGATGATGTAAAAACGGTTGAGTAATAGACGACGGTTTGCCACTTTTCACTCACTTAAGGATATGAAATAGAGGTCAATATGAAAAATGACGTTTTATTTTACCCATACTCTAACGACATAAATTCGACATTACGCTGCGTCTCCTTTTCCAATCGTCGGGTAGACTTAATGCGGTTTAAGCAGCCATAAACATTGAGTTTGAATAATACAGCAGGATGGTAGCCTGGGCGTGCTGTTTGCTTGGCTATGACCCGATCAAATCCCAGCGCTACCAAATCCAGTTCATCTACAAAGGCATCAACCACTCGAATAGGATTTTCCTCGGTAACAAAGTCACCTAGTACTTCAGGAATAGTGTGACATGATGACGGCCTTGGCCTTTAATATGGTGGAATATACCAGCGACTCTTACTAGGCTTAACCTACTAATAAGTGTAGTTAAACGGAAAACTAGTCGCGGAGAAAATCAATCTTGTTTGAGCATAAAAACACGGTATTTAGCGCAAAAGGTAATCAATATTTTTCACACAGCCTGTCACCATAGTAGCCATTAGGTAAAAGCGACATATTAAAAGAGCACCCATGAAAACGGTTTTCAAAACAACTACATTATTCGCTCAGTTATCGTGGATGTCCTGCTTAGTTCCTCCTGCTAGGTCACCCCCTCCCACCCAATATAGTAGATAAAATCCTGAAAAATAAGCATATTTCAAAAGCTTTTAGTTGAGTTGCAGACATCAGAGGAGATAATTTAAGTGTTAAAATAATAAGATATCGTGAGGCTTTTTTGGCAAGGCGCGTCAGAATTTTTGGAATGCCTGAAGACTAGCTTGAGAGCAATCAGCCTTGATGATATCTGCCCCAATTCACAGCTCAAAGCGGACGTTGAATTGAGCGTGTATGTAGTTTACAGTTCTTTTCTTAACAGCCAGTTGTGGCGAAAGGAAGTGATCTCAATTATGTCGTCAATGTCCAATAATTCATCAAAAGTAGAGCAACGACTGCGCACAACTGGTTTTAAAGTGATGCTAGGCTTTACGTTTATTATCTCGGCAATTATTGTCATTACTGAGCCCAATAACCCTTTGATTGCTTGGGTTATAACCTTTACTTGGTTTATTTTGGCTACCATCGCTTTAATCAGACCAAAGTATAATCATTGGTGTGCTAAAAGTTGGGTGTTAATATCAGTACCTTTGGCACCTATATTAATACTCTCCAATGGTCTTATTCCTGCAACGTTGATCTCCTTGGGTACTATCTTCCCAGTAATGTTAGTCAAACATTACTGGCGATTGTCTGCGGTGATAATTTTCGCCAGCTCCACTTTGTTGGTACCCTTTGCTGATTTACCCTATGACAATGCTATTTGGCTAAGATTATCTATTTCAAACGCGATTGTTGCCATTATGGTGCTCGCACTTGTCAGTTTCTTAGAACAAGCATTGGTGGTAAGTCTGGATAAGTCAGATGAGATGAAAAAAGCACTGATACGTGAGCGTGAGGCTAACCTAACCCAATCTAAGTTTTTAGCCACAATGTCCCATGAAATTCGCACGCCTATGAACGGTATTTTAGGTTTGCTGGATGTTATGTTGTCTGCAGATTTGTCCGAACAACAACGCTCACATCTTGAAAAAATTAAATATTCTGGCGATGTGTTGCACCGCGTTCTTAATGATATTCTCGATTTTTCTAAACTGACTGCCGGCAAACTAATCATAGAAAATGTGCCTATTAGTATTCACCAATTAATCACTGATATTTCAGTAATATTCCAATCAGAGGCGCAATTAAAAGGCATTGATTTAACCTTCCACGTTGATGATAACGTCAAACCGAGTCTTATCGGTGACTCAACGCGCATCACCCAGGTTTTGAATAACTTGGTCAACAATGCCATTAAGTTTACCGCCATAGGGAAAGTCAATATTACAGTCGTCGTTTCCCATCAAACAAAGACTATTCAAACCCTTCAATTTTGTATAAGTGATACCGGTATCGGTATTAGAAATGATAATAAAGAGAGTGTTTTCTCAGCATTTACTCAAGCTGATGATTCCACAGCGAGAAGATTTGGCGGTACCGGATTAGGTCTGAAAATTGCTAAAAATCTAGTTGAACAAATGGGTGGTCAAATATGGGTAAACAGTGTTGAGCAGGAAGGCAGTCAGTTTTTTTTCACACTAAGTCTAAGAATATCTGCAGAGTACCCCATTAATAAAAAAACAGTTCAACATACGCGAACACAGTTTACTGGCAACGTTTTGGTGGCTGAAGATAATGAAATCAATCAAGTGGTAGCAGAGAAAATTCTGCTTTCATATGGGCTGCAAGTTGATATTGCCAGTGACGGACAACAATGTATAGATGCCCTTGAACATACTCACTATGATCTGGTGTTTATGGACTTACACATGCCAAATGTTGATGGTTTTGAAGCCTGTTCAATAATAAGGCAGACCGACCCCGACATTCCAATTGTGGCTTTAACCGCTGCGGTATTAAAAGATGAGGTTCAAAAAGCATTAGATGCAGGTATGAATTCACATCTCTCTAAACCCCTCGATCATGTAAAGTTAACAAATATCCTAAATCGATATTTGATTATAACGAAAATATAACCGTCACACATGATAACGAGCAGCCAAAAAAAATAGTTTTGCGATTTATTACGATAGGTATCTTGATAATTGTTGGCTTTGGGGTACTGTGTTGGCCTCAAGCTGTGTGATGATGGATGATCATGTGTGGTTAAAATGTTCTTTTCAGAGTAAAGCTAAATGATATCCAAGCCGTCTAATCCTGCTCGACTAGTCAGTAATATTAAAAGTGCGATAGGCACTAATTTATTACCTGGTCTATGTTTACAGCTGTTCGCTTTAACGATTGGATTAAGTTATTTTTATTGGCCTGCATCCCAGCAAATATTTCAAATTCTTGCTGACTTAAAGGCAGAATATGGTGCGGTATATGCTGTCATTTCCACTTCGATATTCGGTGGTCTGTTACCTTTTATATATATATTTCTAAGTGGTAAAATTCGATTTTTACCTTTCACACAATTACTTTTTTATATCGTTATATGGGCCGCACTGGGTGGGTTAATAAATGGATTTTATAGCTTTCAAATTGTGTTATTTGGTGAAGGAACCGACTGGCTAACCATATTGAAAAAAACAGCTTTTGATCAATTTATATTCTCAGTTTTTGTCACCTCGCCACTTATTGCATTGGCTTTTTTATGGAAAGATCAGCAATTTAATTGGCAGAAAACAAGAATGCATTTTGATGACCTTATCAAGGTGCAAATTCCTACTACAATAGTGACCACTTGGATTATTTGGATACCCGCAGTTAGTCTTATTTATATGATGCCAAGTAATCTACAAATTCCGTTGTTCAATCTAGTGTTATGTTTTTTTGTCTTGATACTGGCTATTTTAAATGTAGATGAAAAGGGGTCAAGTCATTTGTCTGATGATACTACTTAATCTGTGCGCATAGAGGGGGTCACTCATTAGCCTTCTCCGGTCAAGCAGGTATGCGTAATCCCTTATGTTTTATTTCAACCAAGTAAATCGTTATGCTTGTTCCATCCTTTGCAGCTGATTATTTATATGCACCTAAAAATCACGTCGTTGTTGTAAATACGCACCAGTCACTCATCTGAATTAAAGCGGTGTAGCCTCCCGTGCTCATGAATGGCTACTGCTCTTGGCTTTCGCCTCAGTAATTTTTTAGTGCCAAACTCATTCCAGTTCTGAATCGCGAAAACGACTCGTTAACGGATCTATGGCTCTGTCTAATAAAGGCAGTTCAAGCCGTTATGGCTATGAGTGTGGGCATATTCATTTTTCAGCTTCATTGGATTGGGTAAGGTGATGGTTTAATCAGGTCTAATGGTTTTACCCACCCCGCGTATAACTCATCACCTTAGCCAGACTGTTCAACAAAAATCTTTATTGGCATCAAATTCCACCTGGTCTCTTAATACATAAAAACATGCCCTTGCAAGCTTATGGGCAACCGTCTTTATAGCGATGATTTGGATCTGCGGGGTGGATCTGTGGGACAGAGACGCTGATTTTTAAATGCTTTTTACTTCCTATCTCCGCCATTAGGTAAAGGCGAAAAATTAACAGGGAAAATAATTAACAAGACATATATGGACGCTCCGCTGATGTCAACGCACTACTTAGCCCTTCGCGCTGATTTTCAGCATGAATGACACCTTTAATCTTCTATTACCGCTTGTACGTTGTATTGAAGACAGTCTTAAAGTGGCCCTCTCTTTCAAACGTGGGCTGAGTTATCTTCAGGCTCTTTATTAGCGTTGGTTTAATCAACGCTGACCTTTATCAATGGCAGCCAAAAACGCAGAGGCATTCAGGTAGCCAATGCCGGGTATGCTAAGCAATATTTTGCCGCTTTCGCTGTTATCGACAAAGTAACGTAATTGCAGCTCAATGGCCGCAATACGCATACGTGTATCATCATATTCTGTTTTTAACGCGCCCATCATCGACCTTAACGAGCCACTGTATTGTTCGTTATCAATCATATTGACCAGGTGGATACACAAGGCCCCGTGACCACAAGGAAGCACTAGTCCAAACTCACTCAGTAACCCTCTGACCTGATTACTCAGAGCCGTCTTATTTTTGATTAAGCGTTCACGAATGCGGTGCAGGCAATTAACTTCCTGCTGTTGCTCAGTTTTAATTGGCAAAAAGCGGATATGAGGACGTTGGCTGGCTTCTGTTATTGCAAACGCATCGTTGTGGTCATTCTTGTTTCCCCGCACAAAAGGCCTGACATGCTGGGCAGGAATAAGCTTAGTATCATGACCTAATGTTGCTATCTCTCGCCCCCAGTAATGGGATGAGTAACAGGCCACCATGACCACCTGAGTAGGCAGTTGCTGACGCATGAAATCAAGTAACTCGATGCGTTTCAATTTATTATTGAACTGCGGCTTAATATGCTCATTTACATCGCACACTTAAAAAACATTTTTTGCTAAATCGATGGTAATTTTTTTAAGCTTTATATTGGATGTTCCCTATTTAAATAGTTTGGTTAACACTACTATTTTGGCGTATTGACGCCGTATTAGGG
>JBKEFM010000201.1:0-7204 GCA_046709505.1 Paraglaciecola sp.
GCGGCCGCACAGTAGGTGCAGGCGTTGTAGCTAAAATTATAACGGGTTAATTTAACCCGTTAATAAAGGCTCCTTAGGGGGCCTTTTTTTATGTCTGTAATTTGATTAACAATCAATCTTTATCAGTCTCATCATAAACACGTCCATGATGATATTCACCCAGCCACGCCTTCCTTGGCGTGTCGTGCGGCTGGACGTTGCTGGGCAACTACAGAAACCAGCCTTAGCGAGCCATTCATCTCGATAACTGGAACGCCAGCCCGGTGATCCTGCGTTATTCTACCTTCCACCATCCATGGTGGCCGCTTGCTGGTCTTTCAACCGGATGGTGCAGTGCACCAGAGAGCCCCGCTTTCACTCTTCTATTTACAAAACTAATACGCTTTGATAAAAAATACATAGGTGATTTTTTATCAATTAAATATGGTGTTTGAATCTGTTATCTCTATAGTTTATGTTTCTTGACCGTGACACGTTATTTAAGATCCGGCTTTAATAAGCAGGAGTAATTAGTCCCCTAATCCCACGCAGTGTTGGGTATGGGCTTTTCATACGAAATAGATCAGAGGATAGACAATGGAGTTTTCAACACTAGGCCACAGTGGCGTGCCAGTATCTAGAGTGTGCCTGGGCAGTATGACCTGGGGAATTCAAAACAGCCAACAGGACGCTGATCAGCAAATTGAATATGCTCTCGCACAAGGGATTAACTTTATTGATACAGCGGAGTTGTATCCCGTGCCACCCGCGTTGGATACTTATGGTGGTACAGAGAGCATTATCGGAGATTGGTTAGCCAGACATCCACAATCCCGTGGTGACATCATATTGGCCAGCAAGATCGCCGGTCCGGGTCTCCCTTATATTCGCCACGGCGGCCAACTGACAGGGGAAGCAGTTATCAGTTCAGTGGATGCATCGTTAAAACGCTTGCAAACTGACTACATCGACTTGTATCAGTTACATTGGCCTAATCGGACTTCGCCACATTTTGCGAAACATTGGCCAGGGAGGGTGAAATTTTCAGATGTCGACAGCAAAGCAGAAACCCGGCAAATGCTGGAAATTTTGCAAGCCTTGCAGGAATGTGTCAAAGCGGGAAAAATCAGATATTGTGGTCTGTCTGACGACACTCCCTGGGGGATCAACCAGTATTTACGTTTGAGCGAAAAACATGCATTACCGCGCATGGTCTCTATTCAAAACGAATTCAGTTTACTGCATACCAAGGATTGGCCCTATCTGATTGAAAATTGCATTCACGAGCAGCTGGCTTATTTACCCTGGTCTCCTCTGGCGGGAGGGGCACTCAGTGGTAAATACCTAAAAGGTAATATGCCCAAAGGCAGCAGATGGAGCTTTGAACAGCGCAACGGATTGTTCCGTAATACCAAGCAAAGCGCGCAAGCTATTGGTGCATATGCCGAGCTTGCCAATGTCTACAGCATGACGCCGGCACAACTGGCCCTGGCATGGTGTGATCAAGTCGATGGTGTGACCTCTACTATTATTGGTGCCACCACTATGACGCAATTAAAAGAAAACATTCAAGCCTTTAACACGCCATTGCCCGAATCGGGAGTACAAGATGTATTGGCTGTCATGCGTGATTATCCCGTGCCTTTTTAATCGCACTGGCTGTACTGTGCTTTCTTCTATGACAACAATCAGAATAGAAGCCGCCTGGGCTATTTAATGCTAAGAATATCCCTTGGCAAAAGTGATAAGGTTAAGGTTACAAGACGGCTTATTGCTTGATATGCATAATATTAATAATGAAGTCGTTTCGCGTAACACTAACCCGGTCACGTAAATTGAATTCACATCAAAAAATGGCTGGTTTTCACGTTTTTTAACCTCGGTAGAATGGTATAATCGGCTTTCTATCTTATTACCTGCTTCGCCTTACTGGCTATTTGTATCATTATGATAAGCGGTATTGTTGGTTATTTTGATGCTACCGTGGCAAATCCCCGCCCTTTGGACGCCATGGGCCGGGTTACCGATGCCATCATAACGGTGATTTCTCGTTTGACGCTGCCTATTTACAGCATATCGTTACTGGTCTGTTTACCAATTGCACAGGTTTCGCCCCTTTAGGGACGGTACTGATTGCCTTGCTTGAGGTGTCAGTAGCCGAGCACTCAGGCTTAATCCCTACAACGATGCGCTCCCTGGTGATGAATACCTCTAAGCCCATGGTCACCGTAATATAGTTCGGGCCAGGATTTTTACCCAGCACATCGCCAGAACTCGACTAGGCTGTGCTTATCCCCTTGACTGGCTTGGCTGCGGCTTTTACCCCTACCTCAGGTGGTTACAGTGCCAATTTATTGCTGGACACCGTTGATCCTCTCTGTTGTCCGGGATAACAGAATCTGTCGCGTATATCATTGACTCCGCTTATTCGCTCGGCCCGGAAGAAAACTGGTATTTTATGTTTATCAGCACGTTTTTAAATGCTTTTATGGGGGCCTTTGTTACCGAAAAAGTAGTCGCCTCCCGCTTGGGACTATACCATCCCAGTATAACCCCAGTTGAACTTGGGAAACTGGAAATGAATCCACCCCTGCCCAATAGCGCAAGGTATTGAGTATGCAGGTTTGGCGTTTTTTAATTTGTGTTTTTTTGGCTCTGACCATTGCACCTCCAGGCATTATTTTTGCGTCAGCTCGACACTAATTTAGTGGTCGGCTCACCTTTTATCAAAGGCATAATTTCCTTTACTGTACCTGAATTTGTCTATGGCCGCTTTGCAACCACCGTGCGTAATGATGAGGATATGATCAATGCTATGTCCAAAAGCATGGGTTCTATGGGCCTCTACATTACTCCTGTGTTTTTTATTATCAGGTATGGGATCGTGAATTTATCTCCCGGTACAGCTTCAGATTAATAAGCGTTAAGGACACCGATATTGGTATCTACGTTAGTCCCGATCAGTTTTGCTCCACAAGCGATACAGGATGCTTACCGCATTGATGACTCTGTTACGAATATTATCTCACCGATGATGAGTTATTTTGGTTTGATCCTGGCCATTGATGTCCAATATAAAAAAGACTTAGGTTTGGGTAAACTGATCCCGACTATGTTGCCCTACAGCCTTATGTTCATGGTAGGCTGGATAGTGTTATTCTACTTGTGGGTGTTTGTATTTAATATGCCGGTGAGCCCCAGAGGCAACACTTATTATGGCTAGTTACACATTTTGGCAGCCTGTTTGAGCGTGGCTAAATTCAAGTGATTAGCTTTTTTTAGTCTATTTCTTTTGCTAGTGCGTATCTTTTGCAAGCAAAACTGTTTTTACCCTAAGAGTCAAACCATGAAATACCGCAGCAATTCCTCTTTTACCCATAGCCAGGCCGATAAGGTCGGCGTGCTGATCACCAATTTAGGCACCCCCGATGCGGCGCAAAAAAAAGATTTGAAGCGTTATTTACGTGAATTTTTATCCGACCCCAGAGTGATTGAAGTCCCGAGGCTTATTTGGTGGATGATATTAAATCTGGTGATCCTCAACATCAGACCCAAACGCTCGGCCCGAGCGTACAAAAAAGTATGGACCGAGCGCGGCTCACCATTATTGTTTTATACTGAAGATCAGGCCACTGCGCTGCGAACTCAACTGCAAACGCAATATGGTGCTGAAGTAGTGGTGGAGCATGCCATGCGCTATGGCTCGCCAAGTATCGAAAGTGTTGTCCGGAGTATGTTGGATCAAGGTGTCAGAAAGCTACTGGTGTTACCGTTATATCCCCAGTATTGCGCAGCGACTACCGCTTCTACTTTTGATGCGGTGGCAGCGTGTTTGGCCAAGGAGCGCTGGATGCCTGAATTGCGTTTTGTGACCCATTATCACGATTTTACACCCTATATCGAGGCGCTTGCCAGCAGCGTAGAAAAACACTGGGCAGAGCATGGGCGGGCTGAAAAATTGATTTTCACCTACCATGGCATTCCCAAACGTTATTTGCTCAATGGGGATCCGTACCACTGTGAATGTTATAAGACTTCCCGTCTATTAGCGCAGCGGTTGGGGCTACACAAAGAAGAGTATCTGGTGACCTTCCAATCCCGATTTGGACGAGAGGAGTGGTTACAGCCCTATACAGATGTAACGTTAAAGGCATTGGCAACCCAAGGCGTCCGGTCGGTACAAATGATCTGTCCAGGATTTTCTGCAGACTGCCTGGAAACTATCGAAGAGATTGGTCTAGAGAACAGGGAATATTTTATCGAAGCAGGTGGCGAACGCTATGAATATATTCCCGCCTTAAACGCCAGTGAGCCTCACATAGATGCCCTCAAACAGATTATCAACCAAAATATTGGCTCCTGGCTAAGCCTTGAGCAAAATAAGAATAAGGCATTAACGGTAGAACTTGCTGCAAACCTTGGAGCCAAGATTTAACATATGGATAGTCCTGACTCGAAAAGCGCCCCAAAATATTTATTACGGGCGCAGAAAATAGCCAATATGACAGATACGGCGGTAAAAATCCCCTTTACCAGCGTACGCCTTGGTTTGGATTCAATTATTGGTTTAATCCCAGGTATAGGGGATGGATTAATGCTCGGTGCATCCAGTTATATTATTGTACTGGCGACCAGGCTAGGGGTTCCTAAAAGTTTGCGGGCTGCAATGTTACGCAATTGTCTGATTGATTTTGCCCTTGGTTTGATCCCCTTTGTTGGTGACATAGTGGATGTTTTTTTCCAAGCAAATAAAAAAAATGTGCGGATTATTGAAAAATGGTGGGTAAGCACTAATCAAGGTGCCATAAAAAATCGCACTGCCGAAAAACTGGCGCTGTGGCAGGCGCAACAAGACTAACCTGTCGTTGTTTTTTATCTCATTTTATCAAAGTAAACCCAGCACGCTTTAGTCGCTGGGTAGTTCCTCAGCTACCCTTCTATTTTTGACAGTTAATTTGTACTTTAGTCTAATATATTAATGTGTTGCCAACGTTTATTATGACACTCTAAATTTTTTATTGACTCGGTTAGAGCACAGCAAATTATTAGAATCAATAATACATAATGAAAAAATATTTTCTAACCTTAGCTCTGTTGGCTTTCATGTTAGTGCAACAGACACTTTTTGCCGGGCAACAATCAGTTTCTGTTGCGGGGTTAACAACAAACGAAACGCAAGGTACGGTGTTGGTAGATTTGTTACGTCATTTCGATCCTGGCACCACTTCTGACGTTTCTCAAGATAGTCTACTGGACATTTCAACAGTAATCTTAGCAGAAAATATTGAAAGTCTTGGTACAAGTACACTAGACAGTCTCTATAATAATGCACCAGATGTACCGAATGAACATAACAATGATCTACTGGAGCCTCTGAACTTTTCCTCTATTACGGGTTTGCGAGGTACAGCTTTTGCTTCTCGTCTGATGGGAAAAGTGTATCACGCCCTTGGTTATCATCTATCTGTCACCCCTTATCTCACTTTAGAGGAGTCAATAAATTCCTATTTATTGGGAGCCGATGGAGAACTGGCAAGAGCAGAAATTTTTGCTAATGTGACGCCATTATTGGTCCGTGTCCCGGAACCTTTGATTAGTTTTTCTTTTTATCTGGTGTGTAGATCACAGGCAACCTGTTCCAAAATGCTTCCTGAGGGAACCCACGTTGCCGTCAGTAGTGAGATAGTTGTGGTTGAAAGCTGGGCCAAGACAAACCAACTACTGACCAAGCGATATCAGTCAACGGACGATTTGCTTGAGGCATTTAACCGCAGAGAAATTGACTTTCTCATCCTTGGCTCGAGTGATATTTTCTCCAACCAGACTGAATTAGAAACCAGCACTTACCGTACCATAGTCACCATTCCCGTTTATCATTATGTGCACAGCAAGCATAATAACCTGGTGCCGTTAATAGACCATGCGTTAAAGACCTTCAAAATGACTGATCAATATAGGCAGCTGCTAATGAAATATTGGCTGCATAGTAACCGGTAACGTGTGAGTATGGCTTATGTACAGATTATCCAGGAAGTATTAATCATATGAAGATTTATGAAACTCGCACCGCGCCAAATCCCAGGCGGGTCAGAATTTTTTTACAGGAAAAAAATATTGCCATGGATTATGTGCAAGTTGATATTGCCAAGGGCGATAACCTGTCTGCTGACATGCGCCGTAGAAATCCAATGGCCAAGGTGCCTATTTTAGAATTGGACGATGGTACGTGCATTAGCGAGACTGTCTCTATTTGTCGCTATTTTGAAGAGTTACAACCGTTACCGCAACTTATGGGTATCAGCCCCCTGGACAAAGCACAAATCGACATGTGGCAACGTCAGGTTGAGTTCGGATTGTTTATGCCTGTGGGCATGTGCTTTCAGCACACCAGCGGTTATTTCAAGGACCGCATGACACCGGTTAAGGAGTACGGTGTAACAGCTGGCAAGAATGCTGAGGATTTTCTCCAGATCCTTGAACAGCGCTTAGGCGAGAAAGAATTTATCGCAGGCAACGTTTTTAGTATTGCGGATATTACCGCAGTGTGCGCCATCGATTTTGCCCGCGTGGTCAATATACGTATTTTAGGCAAGCAAATTAATTTGCAGCGCTGGTACGATACTGTTCAAACACGGCCAAGCTTTACAGCCTAATTTTGTAAGACCCGCGAGAAAAAACCATGGTTGAACTCGACACTTTCTCAATCACAACCGTTCGAAAGCGCTATTGATGCGAGGTTTATTGTGAGCAAGTGTGTCAAAACCCTTGCTCAGATAAACAGAGATCATACCAATCAGCCTAAATATATAATCTGATATGCACATCTCAAAATCACTTAATGAAATGCGTTGAATCAACATACTGAGCAAGAATTATAAGTACTGTCTAGATCATCCAATGCACATGGGTTTGTTGGCGGTTGCCTATTTTAAAGCCGGTAAAAATAGAGCCAAGGTATCCAAAATGCTGAACGTGAGTCGAGCAATGGTGAATGACTGGGTCGCCAATTACCTCAAAGGTGGGATCCGCGCCCTTGAAAGTAAAAAGTCACCTGGTAGACCTTGTCGCTTAACTGACCAGCAAAAAGAAGCATTAGCTCTCTACATTGAGCAACAAAGCCTCTGCACTAAAGGTGGCCGCTTAAACGGTGAAATGCTGCAAAGCTATATTCAACAGACTTTTGCGGTAAATTATCACCAAAATACAATATATAACTTACTGAAAT
>JBKEFM010000202.1:0-7203 GCA_046709505.1 Paraglaciecola sp.
TCATCTTGACGTTTGGCAAGAGTACGAAGACAAACTAAAAATTAAACCTGACTCAGATCCTTTTAGTTCATCTTTAGAAACACCAGAATCAACACCAACCCCAGAATCAGCACCAGCACCAGCACCAGCACCAACACCAGAATCAGCACCAACACCAGCACCAGCACCAACACCAACACCAACACCAACACCAGAAGCTCTACATGAGGGCAGTAAAAATAGTAAAAAGTTACTGTTCATTATTGGGGGTATGATAATCGCGGCACTTATATTTATAGTTCTAGGCTAACAAGTTGTTTAAAATAACAAATAAACAGTTGGCTTGTACTCCTTAGCCGCTAAGTTATGCTTCAACTGTTCTGGTTTTACAAGCCCTCAATACGGGTCTTAACAGCGAAGCATTTCTTTTAATAGCTTGACCCTTGTACCGCTTTTTCACGTAAAGTTTCGTATGCGCTCCAATTTTTGTCTGCAAATACCCGTGATCTCATTCAATTGATCTTCCGTTGATTGGTAACCCGCATCCAAAGAATGGGGGCCAACAGATTTGGCTATTTGCCGCATAGGGTTAGTTTTTTTGCAAAACATACAAGCCTGCTTGCTTTCTTTACTCGTCATCTGCACTCAACCAAGATATGTCCAGCTGAAAAAAGCATAACAAGTTGCCTCATTTCGCCGTAAAAAACCGCGGCTGGGACAAATACTCATAGAGTTTCGCCCAACAACGCTCGTATTTTCCCATTGGTAAAGCATTATTTTTGTGGCGATCTTAGAAAATTGAGAATTACTATATACATAATGATGGTGTTGTTAGCCATGTGTTTTTGTGGTTCTGCCTCATCGTAAAGTAGCGTGTAGCACCACTGAAAAACAAGCCTATACATCACTATTGAAGCCAAAAGCAGCAACCTTGAAGGCTGTAATCACAAGATAGCAGGCAAGGGGATTTAGGCTAGTGTCGCTGATTTTGACTGCTCTTAGTCGACAACTCTTACTGTGCTTTTAACTTCAAACAGCGCTGAGTGTGAATGGCGTTTTTCAAAAGCTAACACGTCAAAAGTGGTTATTTCACAGGTGATATGGTGGCCGTCTATTTTGAGGATCGTAATGAGTGGCAATCTGACTTTTTTGCCCTGTTCATCTGCGTCAATAAACCATTTTATCGCCACGTTATTTCCATCGATAACGATATCCTCTAACTGACAAAAGACACGGGTTAATTTTGAGTAGATGGATAGTACCAATTCAAATAATTCATGACTGCCTTGTTGTTGAAAAGATACGGGCAAAGATATGTCAGCTGCATCCGCATAGACTTCATCAATGATTGATAGCTGTGGATCACTCCAAATCGACCACCAGGCATCCAATAAAGTACTGAATGAACAGTTTCCACGGATAACATTTGATGGTTTGGCAAACTCACCCTGAAGGTTATCTTGCTGATCATAGTCTTGGATCACCAGGGGATCCGGTTCAGGTAATGCTAGGATCATTTTTTTGACGTCAGTGTTGCTAGCAATCGCCAACTGCAGGGTATCAACTATTGCAAATGCAGATTTAATAACCTCGCCGTTATCATGCAACCAAAACGTGTAGTTTATTGTCCCTTCACAATTTTGAGGCTTAAGTAACAAGTGTATTACTGAGGTATTTCCCTGACATATTGTTATACTTTTTACTACATGACATCGGCCAGCACATCGCAGCCATGTAAGTGGAACTGACATAAGTTTTTCTTGCCCGAAAAACTTTGTGTTGTGTTGAGACCAACATGTAGTATGCAATAAGCTCGATTTATAGACGCCTAAGTCACCCTTAGTGAATGTTTTAATCAACATATCTAGCATTGTTAAACTCCTTTGCCAGTGTCATGGCTGTTAAAATCTCTCATCAAATTCGCATAGGCTGCTATTTCATCAAACACCGTCCATTCTTCGCTTATTTTGCCGTTAATAATACGTAAATGGGTTGCACCAAGTACGAAAAAACATTGCCCTGAATATTTTGTTAGTGACTCTTTTTTAGACGTAAAGGTGCCGACAACCGACCAGCGAACTGCAATGTCGATACCTCCATCTTCAAAAGCAACCGCGCTGATATGGTCACATGTGGCTGCAGCATCAGGACATTGGGCCAGCCACTGGATAAAGACACCTCTGATACCTGAAATTCCAACCGCTTCAACTCCCCCAGGCCACTGTAATTTTGCATTGACATGGTAAAGCCCTTTTATTTCGCCAAAGGTTTTTTTATTAAAAATTGTATCTAGCCAACTGCGGGCAAAATTTTCACTGTCCTCATCTATAGGTGCGTGCCACTGGTGAGAACTTGATTTGCCAGCTTTGACCCGTGCAATTTCCTTTTCACGCCATATCTCAAATTTATCATTACTAGGTAACTCGGCAAGATGCTCGGCAGCATCCATAAGTTCAATGCCCAATTGCTTCACTAAAAAACTGTTATCCCGCATTAACCACTCATAAACAATTTTGTTTTCGTAACACACACAGTCAGCAATAGTGGTGACCCGTCCTGTTTTGCCGGTAGCAGCACCAAATTCTGATGCGTTCTTATTGGTCATTATGCTAGTGATACGATGTGACGAGTAATAACCAGAGTCATCACCAAGATCTCGCCAAACAACATTTTCACCAATCAAAGAGCGATCCGGGAACGATGCTAGTGTTTGTAGGGTATTTTTTATGACCGTTTGTACATCGTCTGAATAACCACCGAGAGTGTGAACAGGACAATACTCTGCATAATATTTAGTGCATAAGGCTATATTTTTCTGTTCCCAAATCCGGTGAGTAATACGAATGATATAGTCAACAATGTCAATAAACTCTGAGTCGAAATTTTTCAGCGACTGGCTTTTTTTGCCTTGTGGAGATAATAGTTCAGGCAAGTTTTTCCAATATACTTGAGTGACGTTGTTTTTCTGCATGGTTACCTCGTTAATAAATAATTACCATTCTTGATAAGCTCGAAATTCACACTGAGTCCAATAAAAGTGCCTACTTAAGGCAATAAGCGTCTTTCATCATGCTAAATACGTCTAAGCCCATTTGTTTACAAATGTGTATGATATCTATACCAACCCAATTTTCTTTCAGAAGATTGTTTTCCCGTCGCCAAATATCAATAACTCGAAGCTCAACTTTTCGTCCTGTGGGTGGCAAGCCTAGCCAACCCCCAGCTAAATGGGAGCCATGCATATGCGGCCAGCCTCCCGTTGAAACATAGTTTCCCTTTTTGACAATAGTTGCCTTATGGTCGACGATTCTGTCAGGAAAGCTAAACACAAACGGCCCTTGATGGTGCTTGCGAAAGTCACTAATTCCTCTCGTCATACCAATACCTGCTGGGCCGTACCAAATGAAATCTGGATGCCAATAGTTTTCCAGCTGCATACTGCTCAGTGACTTTCCATCGAAGCAAGCTAATTCGTCAAGCATGGATAAAACCAGTTGTTTAGATTGCTCACTTTGCTCTGGTAAGGTTTCAATAGGTGCTAATCCGTCCATACTGGCTGGGGGCATCATTAAACCATCGTGACCCAGGCTTTTCCGTAACGGATTTACCCCAACCTGATGCATAGCGTCTAAGAAATCTATGATGATATAGTACATCGATATTTTTCCGTTTTTGAGTTGCACTAACTCGGTAAATCTCAAATACAGAGGTCGATTAGTCGCAGGGATGCCAAACAGATCGTTTATAAAATTACCGATAAAATATCCTGTAGCGGCGATCCATCTATGATCGTTATATACACTGTCAAATTCAATAAAGGGTCTACGTTCTAGCTTGTTTAAGGACCTACTCAATACCTGCCAATATTGGCTTTTTATTGCATCAACACCGCGCAGTTCATTAAGTGGATACGAGGCATACATGCTTACGTCTTCACTTACTATGTGGGAAAGTGGCAAATCACACGCTAAGGCATCATAAAATTGATTGATAATCGACATAATAAATTTCTTCAACTAAACCATGTATTGAATGGACCATAAGAGTATTAGGGTCAAAATGAAGAAGCCAAATAACCAATAGTTGACTCGATCAACCCCTCCGGGGATGCGATACCAGCCATTTTCCTTTTCTGCCAAGCCCTCGCGAGCAAACTTTAAGCGCTGTCCCTTAACGGTATATTCCGACAATACAGTTTGTTTTCCATCAATAATGCGGCTCGCAATTATGGTCACAATCACATTTACACCCCCACCTATTAAGCAATACCAAGGCCAGGCAATGTCAGTCCAAAGTGCTACTGCAGCAACAAAAACAAACCCAAAACCGGTGCCCACAAGCAATCCGTTTTCGGTTGCCTGCTTGGAGAAAAAGCCTAATGCAAACATGCCCAGTTGAGCGCCAACAAAATAGGACCCGACTTTACTTAAGACTTCTAAAATTGAGCCCGAACTATGTAGGTGATAGAGAATTGCAGGGAAAATTATCAATACCGCCCAAAAGAGAGTGAATAGACGTGAGGCTTTAAGATAATGAGCGTCTGTCTGCCCTTTCTTAAAGTATTTCTTATAGAAATCGATTGTTGTAACTGTAGACAGTGAGTTAAAAGCAGAGTCCAGACTCGACATCGATGCGGCCATTACTGCAGCGGCGATGATCCCCATTAATCCCGGCATGCCGTATTCGGCAGCAAAATGTAAAATAATGGTGTTTTCGTTTTCGAAGGCTCTGCCTTGATAGTAGCTGTAAAACAACACGCCAAGTGCAATGAAAAACAAATAAATGAAAAATGCAGCAAAGCCCATCACCAAATAAGATTTTTTTGCATCGCCGATATTTTTGGCCGCTAGGGTTCTTTGCACCATCATTTGATTAGTGCCGTAAACCGTTGTGTGATAAAGGCTCATTGCAATAATACCACTCCAGACGGTAGTCGTAGTAGTAAAATCCCAGTCGAAATTAAGCGGGTTGAGCTTACCTTCAGACTTAAGTTGCACGAGTGCATCCATGACTGAGAAGTTGCTCTGTGTAAGTAGTGCGTAAAAAATAATGCCCGCGCCAGCAAATAAAATGATCGACTGAATAACGTCGGTCCAAATTACCGCCGTAATACCGCCCAAAACGGTATATACCAGCGCAATAAAAGTAACTATGACTATCGCAGCGATAACATCTACACCGGTGATAAAGCTGAGTACCACTGAGGTGGCATATAACACTGCCGCGGAAGACATTGTTTGTGAGACTAACCAAATGGATGAGATCAGCGCACGAGCTCGCTTACCAAATCTTTTCTCTTGGTATTCGTAGATTGAAGCCACGCCAGCGTTATAAAAGAAAGGGAAGAAAAAGATGATTACGGCCATTATCACTAAGGGATAATTGAGATGAATGGCAATGACGCTAAGCCCCTCTTTATAAGCCCAGGCGGGGGCACCTAAGAAAGTCATTGCGCTAACGTAAGTGGCAACCACAGAAATGCCAATTGCCCACCACGGAGTGTTTTTTTGACCAATATAAAAATCCTGGTCTGTTTCGATTCGTTTCCCTATCACTAAGCCTAATAAGATATTAGCGACAATGTATACTATTAGTATGCTCCAGTTTAAGGCGCCAAATTCTGTCATAGTAGTGTCTCAACTTTTTTCTTTTTGTCATTGATATTATTAAAGGCCAAACTATCTTATTATCAATTGACTTCGAAGTCATTAGTAAATAGACTTTTTTCTAATTTAGTTATTAAGCATAAAGAGAATAACGATAATGACCAGTTTTCAAAGTGAAAAAGCCTATGTTATGAAGTACTTTCAGGCGATGGAACAAGCAAGTGCGACAACGATAGCGCAGGTACAATCTTCTTTTATTGCAGACGATTATGAATTTTATGGCGTGTATCCGTTCAACAAGTTAAACCGCTTGCAAGATGTGATCGACAATGTTTGGCAGCCCATTTACACCTCATTTAAAAATATTCAGCGGCGCCAAGACGTATTTATCGCAGGAAGCAATGAGATCAGCGGCCAGACCTGGGTAATGAGTATGGGCCACTTTATGGGCTTATTTGATGCTGATTGGTTAGGGATACGTGCCACGCGTAAAGTCATCATGTTGAAATATACAGAATTCAATTGTGTTGAGGACGGTAAGATAACCAAAACAGGGCTGTGGTTAGACATCATCGGGCTTATGCAGCAGGTGGGTATAAACCCGTTACCGCCGCAAACAGGTGCTAATTTTGTACACCCCGGCCCACGTCATCACAATGGTTTACTATTCGATGAGCAACCTGCCTCAGAAGCAGAAAAAACCCTACAAGTGCTCAATACGATGATCGATGATTTAAGCAAACTCAATCAAACTGGTGATGACAGAGCCGGTGAGCAGGTGATGAAAAAGAACTGGCATGATGACATGGCCTGGTATGGGCCAGCAGGTATAGGCTCAACTTACACGATCCCACGATATCAAGAGCAACATATGTATCCGTTTAGAGAAGGCTTAACCGATAAAGTGTTCAATGGCCATATATGTCGTTTTGCTGAGGGTCAATTTGCCTGTTTCTTTGGCTGGCCAAATTTGTCGAACAAATCCAAGGGTGGATTCTTAGGGATGCCCAGCGGTGATATTCGAGCCGATATGAGGATCATAGATGTATATTATCGGGAGGGGGATAAATTGCTGGAGAACTGGGTGATGATTGATATCCCCTATTGGCTAAAGCAACAAGGCGTTGATATTTTGGCCCGGACTGCCAGTATTGTTAATCCATCAATATAAGACGCTTAATTGTTTTATTACTGCTTAGCGGCCTAAGTAAACTGAGCTCAAAAAAATCATCACCATGGCCCAGGCTTCCATGCAAATCCTCCACAATGTGGCAAGGTAGCAGGAGGGATATCCTCCAGGCCTGATGACTATTATCGTGAATGGGTTAATGCTTATGCAAAAGCGGAATTAATCTGCCTGTTCCTGATTATAGGGGGCATAACGATTCGGTGGGATTGCCTATACCCATCAAGTAGGGTAGGTTGAATTTCCAGAGCGCTTTTACGCCTTAGACTTGATTGCGGCAGTCGATGTGTTGCAAGCACATCTGCAGACAAAGTTTGAAAAAATAGTACTAGCCGGGCATTCAATGGGCAGCCTTATTGCTTTTTACGCTGCGGATAAAATTGGTCAGCACATTAAATAAGTCTCTCTTGGGTCATCCGCAGAGTATCGATT
>JBKEFM010000203.1:0-7147 GCA_046709505.1 Paraglaciecola sp.
TCGCCGATGATATCGGTCTTGAGCGACAAGCACTAAAACGCGCACTTGAGACTAATGAATTTACTCAAGCACACCAACGTGCCCTGCGTAGAGCAAACCTGGAAGATAAAATTTCGGTGGTACCGACCATCATTATTGGTGAAGCAAGATATGATGGCGTCGCGAGTAAAGAATGGATTGAAGCGGCACTGGATAATTTATTGGTATAGCGGGTGCTCGCTATTATTAATGTCGAGCTTTATACCGCAGTCCCAAGCCCCTTTTACAAGAAAATCATCACTAAGTAAAACAAAGTCAGCTTTATTACCGACCTTAAGGCTTCCTCTATCCAGAATACCTAACAAATTCGCTGGAACGCGGCTTGCCATATTCAGCACATTCGCAGTATGTGCGGTCAGAATTTGAAGAGTACCTCAAGTGCGGTCGTTTGGAATATGGGTTTTTGCGAGTACGTTGTGAAGATTGTCATCATGAACATCTGGTTACATTCAGTTGTAAACGCAGAGGTTTTTGTCCGAGCAAGGGTTTGCGGCATGCTGTGCCTTTATATTACCCGCTCTGGGGTATCAAAAAAGCTAGACCATAACGACTTACAGCAGTTGCAGAGCCAGCCAACCTAATTTGCTAAAACTTAAGCTTTTTAATCCTAAATCGTAATTCCGTGAAGGTCTGCAACTGGCACAAACTTGCCAGCCAAGCCTTAGTTGGTGTTCTTACGATGTGCTCCGTTTTAGCGAACGGCCGCAAATTGAGCGATAAACAGCCGTTCAGTATGCAACCTTATGACACGTCAAACACTTCAATGGAGAGTGCTTTCTGTTTTAGTATGATACTTTTATTTTTTGGATCAAACCTTAATGGCGGCTTTGCGCTGGGCTGGCATACCCATGGCCAATACCGGCATAGTGCTGTTTTGTTGGACGATAAAATCGTCTTTACTGGCGATATCAAACCAGTTATTCGCCACCAGACACTGGCCAACCGCACCGCCGAGGGTGGCACCCGGGCCAAGAATAATCAACACATCCGGGGCAAATTCTTTCAGTGCCACCTCTATTGCCTTGCTAAAATCATAAGGCTGGGTAACTTGCTGATCAAGGGTGTATTGATACAAGGCCGCTACATCTGTGCTATGGGGCTGCCATATTTTACCCTGGCCATCGATTAACGGCAGTACGGGGCTGGCAAACAGTGAGGGCGGCAACTGTTGCCGAGCTTGCTTTGAAATATTCTCCAGCAAAGGGGTATGAAAGGCCGCATGATTAAATAAAGCCATGGGGTATGTGTCGTCCACCCTGGGTAAACGCTTTTCGATTTCCTGCAAACCTGTTTTGTTACCCCCTAACACCAGATACCCACCGAGATAGATAGACGGGTAAAGCTGGGCATCAGGTAAATGATTAACCTCATCAATCCACTGGGTGATTTGTGCACTCAGCCCCAGATCGGCTTGCCACTTTGCATCCACCACCGGGTAGATAAGCTGTCCACCTATGATGCCATCACTCATCATAGAGCCCATAGTATTGATAAGCTCTATGGCATTTTTGGGGTTTAGTGCCCCGGCCACCGCCAGCGCGATATACCAGCCCATGGAGTTACCAGTTACTGCCACTATGTCATATTGCTCTGTATCTATATCCTGAAAATCCCCCTGGGCGCAGGAATAAATAAGGGATGAAGCATTTTCGCCTGCGGTATGCACCCGCATATTATACTTGCCCATGGCATCCAGCTCACCCACTGGCATTTGCCCTTTAGCCACCCGGTTGGCGTCGATGACGTCGAGGATCTCGGGTTTGTCGCTATGTAAACGAGCAAAGTAACCCAGTTCGTCTTTATTGTATGTGCCCCGGCCCGGGCATATAACTACTGCTCGCTTTTTGCTGCTTGCTGGCTTTGATTGGCTCAATGTAAGGTCTACCCGACTTGTTGTTGAAAAGGAATGACTGAGTCTGACGCCCCAGGAGCAGCCATCATCTGCTGCACCTTAGTCACAATTTGCTCACAGGAAGGCAGCACTGCATAACTGGCACTACCTAAGGGAATAAAACAATCTTCAGCGGTAATTCGCTCGACTCTGGGCATGAGAGTTTGCCCCTGTTTAGCCTCGATAATCAGGGTACTCAGGGCTTCGCTAATTGAGCCGGTACGGCGGCATTCATCGACTATCAGGATGTTATGGTAGCCGGTGATTTCAGCCAAAATAGCCTGTTCGTTCAGGGGTGCAAGCCAGCGCAAGTCGATGATCTTAAGAGCTACGCCCTTCTCGGCGAGGATTTTCTCTGCCTGTCGGCTCAGGTAATAGCCGTTGCCATAACTGATAATACATAGATCTTTACCTTGACCGTATATGCCTAGGTCGCCTAATGCCATAGGTATTGAGTGCTCAGGCGTCACGTAGTCAAAGGACCATAAATTGTCGCCCTCACCATGTAAGTCTTTTTTCATATACAGGGCAATAGGTTCAAGAAAAATCACCACTCGCTGCTGCTCCTGGGCGATGCGCACCGAGGTGCGTAGCATCTCAACCGCGTCCGCGCCATTGGAGGGGCAGGCTATGATCAAACCAGGAATATCGCGAAATACCGCAAAGGAGTTATCATTGTGAAAGTGGCCACCAAACCCCCGTTGGTAGGCTAAACCAGCGATGCGTATCACCATCGGATTCGTAAACTGACCATTGGAGAAAAATGGCAAGGTGGCCGCCTCCCCCCGAATTTGATCTTCGGCGTTATGCACATAGGCCAGAAATTGAATTTCCGGGATGGGCACAAAACCATTGTGCGCCAAGCCGATAGCCATACCCAATATTGATTGTTCATCAAGCAAAGTATTGATCACCCGCCTGGCACCAAATTTATCGCATAGCTTAGCGGTAACATTATAGACTCCGCCTTTTTTGCCAATGTCCTCACCGCACATCACCACGTTGTCATAGCTTGCCATCACATCCAGCAAGGCCCAGTTGAGTAACTTGGCCAGATGCTGTCTTTTGGGCAGATTATGTTTCTCGTGGCAAAATAGCTCTTGGCGTTCGCCAACAGCTACTGTCTTGGCGGTGCTCGGCCGCTCTGTGTTTGGCAATATGCAGTCCTTGATTTTCGCCGCACTGGTGAGCTTAGGCCGGGTGATCACCCGCTCACTGATACAGCGAATACGCTCTTGCGTATCTTGGTACAGCGCGATGATTTGTTTGGCGGTGAGAATGTCATGGTGGCGTAAAATTCCGGCACTAAATAACAGAGGATCCTGGGCTTCGGTGTGTTCGATAGCTTCCTGGCTGCGGTAGGTAAATTCAGAATCGGAGCCCGCATGGCCTAACAATCGCACGGTGCGCATATGCAAAAATACCGGTTTGCGCAGAACGCGGGCGATATGCTCAGCTTGTCTGGATTTTTGATAGGTGTCGAGCAGGTCTAACCCGTCACACTGTATGTATACCAAACCCGCCCTGTGTTCAAAATTGGCCTGGATCCAGCCCTTTGGGGTGGCTGTGGAGATCCCGATACCGTTGTCTTCACAGACCAAGACTAACGGCAAGGGTACCGACTGGAATGCTGCCCAGGCTGCGGTATTAAACGCCCCCTGTGCGGTGGAATGATTGGCCGAGGCATCACCAAAGTTGCAGATCACCACCCCATCTTTACGTAAGACATTGGCCACTTCCACCTTACGGGATAGCGAGATACTAAAGGCCGTGCCTACGGCTTTGGGTAAATGAGAGGCGATGGTGCTGGTTTGCGGCGGAATAAACAGTGCTTTACTGCCCAGCACTTTATGGCGACCGCCTGAGATAGGATCTTCCTTTGATGCAGCAAAACTGAGCAGCATATCGTACAGCGGGGTTTGCCCGGGTAACTGCTTGGCACGCTGGAGCATAAAGGCGCCGCTGCGATAATGCAAAAAAGCCATGTCGTCGTGGCGAAAGGCCAGGCTGTAGGCAGCATTCCCCTCATGGCCTGCACTGCCGATAGTGTAAAAGCTTTGTCCTTGTTTTTGCATGACCCGGGATTGCAAGTCCAGATGACGACTCATCACCTGGGTTTCAAACAAGTCAACCAGCTGCTCAGAGGTCAAACCTACCTCCTCGGGCGTCAAGCCGGATGGCAGCGCGGGCAGGTTTTCTGACTCGACGGCCGTGATCAGATTTTGCTTTACCACAGAATTACGATCTTGCATGGGCGCTCCTTAGAGAGCTTTAAAAGGAACCGACGCCTGCCCGAAGGGGATGGGCAAACGCCAATCTCACTTTAATAAACTAGTTTGAAAATGCCTGTAAACCGGTTTGCGCCCGGCCTAAAATCAGGGCATGCACATCATGGGTACCTTCGTAGGTATTGACAGCTTCAAGATTCATCACATGACGAATAACATGGTATTCATCGGATATGCCGTTACCGCCGTGCATGTCTCTGGCCATACGGGCGATGTCCAGCGCCTTACCACAAGAATTACGTTTGATCAGCGAAATCGCTTCCGGCGCCAGGGTATTGCTATCCATCATACGTCCGGCTTGCACACAGGCCATCAAACCTATAGTGATCTCGGTTTGCATATCCGCCAGTTTTTTCTGAATAAGCTGAGTTGCCGCCAACGGCCGACCAAATTGGTTGCGATCCATACAATACTGCCGCGCCGCATGCCAGCAAAACTCAGCGGCTCCCAGAGCGCCCCAGGAAATGCCATAACGAGCTTTGTTAAGACAGCCAAATGGCCCTTTAAGACCGCTGACATTGGGCAGTAAGTTTTCAGCCGGCACAAAGACATTGTCCATCACTATTTCACCCGTGATCGAGGCGCGCAGGGAGAACTTGCCTTCAATTTTTGGCGCACTTAAACCGGCCATACCTTTTTCCAGTATAAAACCGCGGATCACGTCGTCCAGCTTACCCCACACCACAAACACATCGGCAATAGGTGAATTGGTGATCCACATTTTAGCCCCTGTTAAGGTGTATCCACCGTCCACGGGTACCGCACGGGTTAACATGCTGGCAGGATCAGAGCCTGAATCTGGCTCCGTTAAGCCAAAACAGCCTACCCATTCACCCGTAGCAAGCTTGGGCAGGTATTTTTGCCGCTGCGCCTCGCTGCCATACTCGTGGATGGGGTGCATCACCAAAGACGATTGCACACTCATGGCGCTGCGATAACCACTGTCGACCCGTTCTACTTCGCGGGCTACCAAGCCATACACCACATGATTGACCCCGGCACAACCATAGGCTTCTGGCAGCGTTGCCCCTAATAGGCCAAGCTCGCCTAATTCCGTCATGATTTCTCGATCAAAGTGTTCATGACGATTCGCCTGCAAAATCCGTGGCATCAAACGCTCCTGACAGTACTGATGAGCGCTGTCTCTGATCATGCGCTCTTCTTCACTGAGCATAGACTCGAGGGATAAAGGGTCTTGCCAGTTAAAACTCGCTGTGGAATTTGCCATAAAACACCTTAAAAGGAGGAAAGTATGAGTCTGATAGTAAGCACTAAAATGCCGAAGGAATAATATTATTAACCTTTACTTGATATAGTTTTAACCTATATCTAACATGAATAAAAAATCAGCGGAATTAACAAATGGATCTTCGGGCTCTGGATTATTTTGTGGCCATATACGAAACAGGCAGTTTAAGCGCGGCGTCCAAGGCCAAGTTTATCGCCCAACCGTCGATATCGGCGTCCCTTAAACAGTTGGAGCTTAATCTTGGCAACGAGCTGTTTATGCGCCATGCCCGCGGCGTTAAGGCAACCCCTGCAGGGGAGCAACTTTATCCTTTGGCCAAACAATTACTCGGCCAGGCCCAGGCCATTCGCGAATTATTCATTGATAGAGCGTCTAACCTACCTTTTCGCCTGGGGCTAACCAAAGGCTTGGGCGTGGAGCGCATGAGCAAGCTATTAAAAAACTTTACCACTGCCATAGATGCGCTGGAGCTGACCTTGGTGGATCCAGAGGATAAGTGTGACGCCCGGATCATCAGTAAAGACTTATTACGAGCAACAGAGACCTTTGTGCCCATGTGGCAAGAAGACTACCAACTGGCTATGCCAATCAGCCATGCACTGCGTCTCAAAGACAGTATTGAACTGCACGACCTAAGTGGCATTGCTTTTATTCAACGCAGTCCCTGTGAAGGCTGGGATCAGTTAAGCAAAGCACTGCAACATAGCAATACTCAGCTCGATGTGCGTGCTCGCATCCAAACTATCGAATATGCCAAAGGACTGGTACGTGCCGGACTGGGCTGCGCATTTATTCCGGTACTGATGGATGGCCCACAGGAAGCGGAGATTATTTTTCGCGCCTTGCAAGGGGTGACACTGAGCCGGGATATTGGCCTCGCCTTTAGTCAACATTCGCCGACCATTGATATACTAACGAAAGTAGTAAGTAGCCACTAATACAATTGCTAAGGCCCTTTATCAGATTGCTCTTATTCCTCTCGAAAGAGACAATGATCTCTAAAGACTCAGTATTTTATTGAATCCCTTGGTTGGGCAGTTTTACTGACTTTGCAAACATCGCTAGATGATTTATGCCCAATGGCCTTGCCTCCTACTGCGGCATTATTTTTTTGGACACAGGAAAGCTACGCCGCCACACGGATGCCTGGTCTTTGACGATTTGAATTCTCGCTGATATCTGTTTTTTGAGGTCACTTGGGTATACACTGCGCCACCAAAATATACCAGCCAAATGCCCAGCGATTATGTCTACTCATGTTTTATATACCGATTTATCTGGCTATTACGACTTACTGTGTAGCGACATCGACTACCCGGCGCAAAGCGCAGGCGTGCATCGACTCCATGAACTTTTTGGTAACCGGGGAAAGAAACATCTGGACCTGGCTTGCGGCACCGGACCACACATTCGTCATTTTCTTGATTATGGTTATCAAAGTAGCGGACTGGATATTAACCAGCCCATGTTAGATAGAGCAAAACGGCGCTGCCCTGAAGCACACTTTAGCAAGCAAGATATATGCGCATTTACAGTAGACGAGCCTGTAGATATGATCTCCTGCTTTTTATATTCTATTCACTACAGTGGTAATATTAACCAGCTCAAAGCCTGTATTGCCAGTGTGCATAACGCCTTAACGCCCGGGGGGCTGTTTTGTTTTAATGCAGTGGATAAAAG
>JBKEFM010000204.1:0-7075 GCA_046709505.1 Paraglaciecola sp.
GCTACTGGTGCAGTTGCTGGCGCAGCTACTGAAGCAGGTGCTTTTACTTTACCTGCATCCGATACTACCGGTTCAGAAGCCATCTGTTCCTGTGTATCAACAGCCGTTGGCTCAATAGTTAATGGCGCACTTTCCTGGGTAATTATTTTGGCTGCAACGCCACCTTGAACACTGGGTACGGGGGCGTTTTTTGGCTCTTCAAATGGCGCTCCATCTTGCTGATTTTGCGTATTTTCACCCGTTGCCTGTTCTTCATTATCTTTACGACGTTTTTGACCAGCGGCGCGAATATGACGAGGTGAGCGGCGACTGCGCGAACGACTACCTGCTTCATCCTTATCCCTGCTATTGCCTTCAATTTGTTGAGCTTCTTCATGTGTTACATAGGTGGCGGTGTCATTGACTGTTGTTTTGACATCTGCCTGCTTGTCATTTTGTTGCTCATCAGGCATTTGGTCCACATTTTGAGGTGTAACAATGCCAGGAGCAGCTTTCTTTTTCGCTGCAACTTTTTTAGGCGGGGGGGTTATATCTGTACCATTGGCGGATTCAACTTTAAGCTCGTCAGTGGACTGATTTTTATCTTCTATTCGCACACTACGTCTGGTATCTCGACGTTTGCGTCTTTCAGCCAATTGCTCTTTTGGCTCTTTCGGCTCGCTAGCGCGGCTAGGAGCAGGCTTAGTCGCGGCTGGCGCGGCTGGCGCGGCTGACGGGGTTGCTTCAACAACTTTGCTATCAGCTTTATTATCCGCTTTCAGATTATCTTCACGACGAGGTTTCCGATTATCTTCGCGACGTGGTTTACGATCGCCTGATTGCTCACGGTTTTCGTTTTTGTCTTTCCTGTCACGACCTTCGACGCTTTTTTCATTGCGATCCCGGCTTTCGGGGCTTCGGCCACGCTTGTTGTTGCGATCAGGTCGGGTATTGTTGCGCGTATTCTGACCTTGATTACCCGGTTTTTTAACTTCAGGCTTTATCTCTGGTTCTGGTGCTTTAGGCTCAGATGCCAGCATGCCACCCAACCAGCTACTTATCTTACTGAAAACAGATGCTTCTTTAGCCACCTGAACGGGTTCGGCAACCGGCATAGCTTTAGCCGGAGACACAAAGCTTTGCAAGGCTGGCAGCTCTTTGACTGGCATTGCGGTAACGGGTCTGTCTGCTTCGGTGTCAGTGGTTTCCATTAGCGTGACGTTATAACTCATATCGTGTAAAGCATCATCCGGACGACGGCGTGCTACATTATAATGAGGGGTTTCCATATTTGGATTTGGAATGATGACCAGCTGCACATTATGGCGTTTTTCAACGCTAGCTACTGCGCTGCGCTTCTCATTCAGTAAATAGGTGGCTACATTAACCGGTAACTGGGCTTCGATTTGTCCCGTATTATCTTTTATACTTTCTTCTTCCATGATGCGTAATACAGACAGGGCCAGAGATTCAGTACCACGTACTGTGCCATGACCGCTACAACGTGGGCAGACATTGTGGGCAGAATCTCCCAAAGAGGGTCGCAATCGTTGGCGAGACATTTCCAGCAATCCAAAGCGTGTTATCCGCCCCAATTGCACGCGGGCTCTGTCATGACGCACCGCATCTTTTAGACGGTTCTCTACTTCACGTTGATGGCGAACCGGGGTCATATCGATAAAGTCGATCACGACCAAACCACCTAAATCCCGCAAGCGAAGCTGACGAGCAATTTCATCTGCCGCTTCCAAATTGGTATTAAAAGCGGTTTCTTCAATATCACTACCCTTGGTAGCCCGGGCAGAGTTGATATCAATTGACGTTAATGCTTCCGTCGGGTCAATAACAATAGAGCCGCCGGAGGGCAAACGGACTTCACGTTGAAAAGCAGACTCAATCTGACTTTCTATTTGATAATGGCTGAATAAAGGAACATCACCACGATATAGTTTTACGCGACTGGCGAAGTCGGGGCGCACCAGTTCGATATGTTTCATGGCATGTTCAAAAATACTGGTTTTATCAATCAGTATTTCACCTATATCCCGACGCAAATAGTCACGAATGGCGCGCACTATTACATTGCTTTCCTGATGAATTAGAAATGGGGCAGGGCGTGATTCAGCCGATTCTGAAATAGCAGTCCAGTGGGTGAGTAATACGGTTAAATCCCACTGTAATTCTTCAGATGATTTACCTACGCCTGCCGTACGAACGATCAAGCCCATACCATCAGGTAATGATAAATTACTCAGGGCTTGTTTTAGTTCAGTACGCTCATCACCTTCAATACGACGTGAAATACCGCCAGCTCGGGGATTGTTTGGCATCAAAACCAGATAACTACCTGCCAAGCTGACAAAAGTAGTGAGCGCGGCGCCTTTTTGACCACGTTCTTCTTTATCAATTTGGACAATAACTTCCTGGCCTTCCTTGATGACGTCTTTAATGTTCGGACGGCCTTCAAACTTATAGCCTTTAGGGAAGTAAGTACGGGCAATTTCTTTTAATGGCAAAAAGCCGTGGCGGTCTGCGCCGTAGTCAACAAACGCGGCTTCCAGACTCGGTTCTACGCGGGTGATAGTGCCTTTGTAAATATTGGCTTTCTTTTGTTCATGGCCTGGGCTTTCAATATCTAAATCGTAAAGTTTCTGGCCATCAACTAGGGCAACGCGCAGCTCTTCTTGCTGGGTTGCATTGATTAACATTCTTTTCATTCTATTTAACTCGGTGGTATACCGATCGCCACGGATAAAAGACATGTGTTGATATTCGACAATTTTATGCCATGCAGCCTCTCGGCTGTATCTAACTAATTTTAAGTTTTTGCCTATGCACCTTATACATTGTTTTTATGTATTTTTTTTGAGGTGCGTGCCCATTTGGGTGTCAGTTTTGGCGGTTATCTGACGATTACTTCTTCGTTTCTTAAAACGGTTAATATTCGGTATTTAGCACCATAATCTCAGGTGCAAAACAAACCCAATACGTTGTCAATTCAATTACATTCTTCACATCACTGGCGATCAAAAGGTTATTTATCGCTGATGTCTAGGTTCTGTTCTATCTGACGTACGAAAAATTACGCACTTCGCAGTCGATACGGCAATGTTTAACGAACTTGATTTGTCGTCTTGCTACCAGAACGGATTCTTACATCTATTAAGCATAAAATTATTTTCATCTAATATTATGCTTCCTTATTATCACATTAATCGTGTAAGTGTGGCAAGCGAATAAAATGCTGGTCAAAGGTGGGGGGTTTTCAGTTACAATGCCACTATGACAGATACATTATTTCAAAAAGTTCAATTCATCGACATTGATCCTGACCTGGAAGGGCAAAGGATTGATAACTACTTGCGTACCTTGTTAAAAGGTGTGCCTAAAAGCCTCATTTACCGCATTGTGCGCAAGGGGGAGATCCGCGTAAATAAAAAACGCGTGAAACCTGAATACAAGCTCCAGGCTAATGACCAATTACGTATTCCACCGATTAGAATAGCTGAGCCAAATGCTGCTCCTTCGACAAAACTCGATAAAGTCGCCACCCTAGAGTCGCACATTTTATTTGAGGACGAATTGTTTATCGTATTGAATAAACCCTCAGGTATGGCAGTACATGGGGGCAGCGGCTTAAGTTTCGGGGTCATTGAAGCCTTAAGGGCACTGCGCCCAACAGAACGGTTTTTAGAGTTGGTACACCGTTTGGACCGTGATACTTCAGGGTGTTTGGTGATCGCCAAAAAACGTTCCGCCCTAAAAAATTTACATGAACAACTGCGCGACAGGAAAGTCGATAAACGTTACCAGGCTCTCGTTTACGGCAACTGGCCGCCTGACCGTTACAAAGTCAAGGCACCTTTATTGAAAAACACCTTAAAGTCCGGTGAACGTTTGGTATCGGTTAATGAAGAGGGTAAACCATCAGAAACCCGTTTTCGCATCTTGCAGCAATTTGCTGAGGCCACCTTAGTAGAAGCCTCACCTATTACCGGGCGTACCCACCAAATTCGCGTACATTGTTTACACGCCGGTCATCCGATTGCCGGTGACACCAAGTATGGAGACAGCGAATTTGACCAGTATATGCAAGGTAAAGGCCTAAAACGGCTTTTTTTACATGCCTATTCGATTGCTTTTATGCATCCAAAAACACAAGAGCGGGTGAGTTTTATGGCACCATTAGATTTGCAGCTGAGCAAATCGCTAAAAAAAATAAAAACGATAATTTAAGTTTACTGCCACAGGTTTCTTGATGTATAAAATGAAAATGAAAGGTATTCCATGAAAATACTGGTCACCGGTGGAGCCGGCTTTATTGGTAGCGCCGTGGTTCGTCATTTGTTGCAACACTCTACTGACACGGTCATTAATCTGGATAAGTTAACCTACGCTGGTAACACTGAATCTATCCCTGATGATTTACACAATGAGCGCTATATTTTTGAACAGTTGGACATTTGTGATGCATCTGAATTAAAGCGGGTCTTTGCTGAGCATCAGCCCGATGCGGTGATGCACCTGGCTGCTGAGTCTCATGTTGATCGGTCCATAGATGGCCCGGCCCAGTTCATTCACACCAATATAGTCGGAACCTATACCCTATTGGAAGCCACTCGTGCTTACTGGCAAGAACTATGCCCGCAAAAACAGCTTAGTTTTATTTTTCATCATATTTCAACAGACGAAGTATATGGCGATTTACCTCATCCTAATGAGTTACCAAAAAACGCCATATTGCCACTTTTTACTGAACAAACTCCCTATGCGCCAAGTTCGCCTTATTCATCAAGTAAAGCCAGCTCGGATCATCTGGTGCGCAGTTGGCAGCGCACTTACGGTTTACCCACAGTGATCACCAATTGTTCAAACAATTACGGGCCTTATCACTTCCCGGAGAAATTAGTACCTCATGTGATATTAAATGCTCTGGCCGGCAAGCCCTTACCTGTATATGGCGATGGCAATCAGATACGGGATTGGTTATACGTAGAGGATCATGCCCGGGCGCTGTGTCTGGTCGTCAAGTCTGGTAAAGTTGGTGCGACCTTTAACATCGGGGGGCACAACGAAAAACGGAATCTTGAAGTTGTACAAACTATTTGCACCTTATTAGACGAATTGGCACCCGATAAGCCGGATGGCATCGGCCACTATAATGAATTAATTACCTTTGTAAAAGACCGCCCTGGTCACGATGCCAGGTATGCAATCGATGCCAGCAAAATTCAGCGAGAGCTCGATTGGGCGCCCCGGGAAACCTTCGAATCCGGTATGCGTAAAACCGTTAGCTGGTATCTACAAAACCCTCAATGGTGGCAAAGGGTGTTATCCGGCGCTTATCAATTAAACAGACTTGGGCAAGGAGAATAAAATGGCAAAGTATAAAGGTATTATTTTGGCCGGAGGCTCAGGATCACGTTTACATCCTATCACTCAGGGCACCTCTAAACAGTTGTTACCCATTTACGACAAACCCATGATTTATTATCCGTTGTCAGTGTTAATGTTAGCGGGTATCAGGGAAGTAATGATCATTACCACCCCGGAAGATCAGGCTAATTTTCAGCGTTTATTGGGCGATGGCAGTGATTTTGGTATAGAGATCACCTATGCAGTACAAGTCAATCCCGATGGATTAGCCCAGGCTTTTATCATTGCCGAAGATTTCATCGGTACTGATAATGTGTGCCTGGTCTTGGGTGATAATATTTTTTACGGTCAACATTTTTCTGACAAACTTAAAATGGCCACAGCACGGGATGGCGGAGCAACGGTGTTTGGCTATCATGTAACCGATCCCCAGCGTTTTGGGGTGGTAGAATTTGATGAGCATAAAAAAGCCATCAGTATTGAGGAAAAGCCTGACCAGCCAAAATCCCAATATGCGGTCACAGGTTTGTATTTTTACGATAATGACGTCATTGACATTGCTAAAAATATTCAGCCATCTCACCGTGGTGAGCTGGAAATCACCGATGTTAACTTGGCTTACATGAAGCGCGGCGATCTGCATGTATCTTTGCTTGGTCGGGGTTTTGCCTGGTTAGATACCGGTACCCATGATTCATTATTAGATGCAGGCCAGTTCGTGCAAACAATAGAGCACAGACAAGGTTTGAAAGTGGCCTGTCTGGAAGAGATTGCTTTTCGGCAAAAATGGGTCAATAGCGAACACTTGTTTAAGCAGGGCAACAATTTGAAAAAAACAGGCTATGGCCAATATTTGCTCAAAGTGGCAGGAGGCTATGAATAAATGAAAATGACCAAAACCCCTTTAAACGACCTGTTAATTTTTGAGCCTCAAGTTTTTGGTGATGAGCGTGGTTTTTTTATGGAAACATTCCGTGCTGATTATTTTACTGAAGTAACAGGTGTCGAAAATCTGGTGCAGGATAACCACAGTAAATCAGCACAAGGTATTTTGCGGGGTATGCATTACCAGTTAGAACATACCCAGGGAAAATTGGTGCGGGTCACCCAAGGCAGTGTCTATGATATGGCCATCGATATGCGTCGTTCCTCTTCGACTTTTGGCCAATGGTATGGCATTGAACTGAGCGGGGACGATAAAAGGCAACTATGGATCCCTGCTGGTTTTGCCCATGGTTTTTATGTTATCAGCGCTACGGCAGAGTTTGTGTATAAGTGTACGGATTATTACCACCCCCAATCAGAGGTATCCTTACGTTGGGACGACCCGCAATTGGCTATCCACTGGCCATTGATAAATGGCCAGCATCCGAGTCTTTCGCCGAAAGACCAAAGTGGCATTGCATTTTGCGATGCACCAACATTCCCCTAATGCCAGGCTGATTGACGCCACCAGAAACGGAAAAACACCATGAAAGTCTTAGTGACAGGCAAAAACGGACAGCTTGGCTGGGAATTGGCCCAGTGCATGCCAGACAATATGCAATTGTTTGCGTTGGACTCCTCTGAACTCGATATCAGTGATGAAGCTGGGGTTGATAACACTATCGCCAGGATCAAGCCAGACCTGGTGATCAATACCGCCGCCTATACTGCAGTGGATAAGGCTGAGCAAGAGCAGGAAAAGGCATATGCCGTAAATGCCCTTGGGCCTCAATAT
>JBKEFM010000205.1:0-7063 GCA_046709505.1 Paraglaciecola sp.
CCTAAGCAGGCCGCACCCGAAGACAAACCGACTACATCCCCCCGAAGCAACCCAAGCGTAAACCATTGCCTAAAGACTTACCCCGTGAAGTCGTGATGCATGATATTCCTGAAGAAGATAAAGTTTGTGCTTGCTGCATCGGTGCGTTGCATAAGATGGGTGAAGACAAGAGCGAGAAGCTCTAATTCATTATTCGCCGCATCCCTGTGGCTCCCCGCATAGCGATTAGCCTCATGGATGAGGCGAGCAAACCACCTTAAGGGTTATCGGTGAAACCAAAAGTACCTGCTATATGTGGTTATATTGTTGTGGCACCGACTCGGCCAATGACGGTCCCATCCTCAACATAGTGCTCTACGAGTATCAGAATAGTCGCATAGGCCAGTGTACGGCTGATTTCCTTGCGAGTTACTCAGGCTATTTGCAGGTTGATGGATATCAGGGCTACGCAAAAACCCTGGCCATCTTGGTCGCCTGTATGGCCCATGCCCGCAGAAAATTTGTTGAGGCAGAAACCGCACATCGAAGCGCCGACCGACCTAAGGATAAAACGGGCAAAGCGAATTGGGCGCTGAATCATATGCAAAAGTTGTATCGCATTGAAACGACATTAAAAAACGAAACATCCGAGGAAAAACACCGCATACGTCTGGCAGAGGTCTTACCCTTACTGACTCAATTTAAAGATTGGCTGGATAAATCCGCCTAATAGGTACTGCCTAAAAGCGCGCTGGGCAAAGCGGTTTCCTACAGTCTGAATCAATGGCCAAAACTTATTTGTTAGATTGAGGATGGTAACCTGTACATCGACAATAACCGAGCTAAACAAATGGTTGACTGCGTTACCAGATAAGCCCAATTCATCATTATTTCCAAACCGACATGGCGAAGCATTAACCCGATTCGGCATAACACAGCGCTTGGCATAACGCAGCACTTGAACTGTGCAGTAACGGCAGCAAGTGAGCCTTGCCCTTTATTAAGAGGGAGAAAAATATCACTACATTCACTGCGCGATACCACTGCCATGTATTTACTGTAATCAGGTGTTGATTTAACAGTGATTGCATTATGGCTTGGTCACGAAAAACTTGAGACGGCCCATCAATATATGTAGGCGGGTATTGAAATGAAAAGGGAAGCACTTGCTAAGCTGCCGCCCATTGAAGTCCAAAAGAAGTTGCCACTAAATGAGGTGACTGACGACCTGCTGGTGTTTTTGGAAAGCCTCTGATTAAGGGAACTAACTGGACTGCGAAGCGAACGTATATTATCGCTTCGCGATACAAACTTAACATAATGGGAAACTGCACATAATTTCGCTTATGTTATACCAATCCGTGTTAGTAAAACTCGCCCAAAGGGAATGCACCAGCGTATTTTATCTGCGATATCGCTCTTTGAAAGGAAATGGTTATTCCTGCATAACGGCGCCTTGCTCAAACCGCTGGACGTATTCTCAGTGGGTACTTATTAATACGGATTGGTATTAATATTAACATAAGCGAAAAAACTGGCTGTTCTCAAACACGGCTAGTGACGCAAACGCTAGTGCCACGCTTTACTCCTCATCAACAAATTCGCCTGGAGCGAATTTGCACAGTTTTAGCTGGCCGCGAAGCGGTGAACTCCACAGATGGGGTAAACAAACAGCCAAGGCCAATGGCTTAGTGCTATTTGATTACCTGAACTATCTGTTAAACGAAACCCCCATCCTGCAACCAGATGACAGTATCGACCATCTGCTGCCATGGGAATTTATTAAACGCTAGGTGTTGCTCACCGACGCTCCGTTTCAGCTTTAACGTTTCAGCCAATCTTAAACCGATGCTGCGCATGTTGTTAACTTCGTTGCTGTGTCAAAGGTCAGGGCGGTCATGCTACAAGGTTGAACCCGTCTCTGGTGTTTTGCCCAGTCATTCATCTCGATAACTGCTCCTGCGTTATTCTACCTTCCGCCATCCCTGGCGGTCGCATGAATGTCTTTCAGTCGAATAACTGCCGTGCAGTGAGTACATTATCCTTCACCTAATTGATGCGTGATCTACGATTGGGCCTATTCGTTAACGCAACATAAAGTCTGAAATTTATTTTACTTCTTTACCTGCTGCTTGCTGATCAGCATGGTAGCTTGAACGAACCAAGGGACCGGATGCGGCATGTACAAAACCAATTTCATCTGCATAGGCTTTTAACGCATCAAATTCTGCAGGAGGTACATACCGTTTAACCGGTAAATGGTGTTCAGAGGGTTGCAGGTATTGACCCACTGTCAGCATATCAACATTATGTTCGCGCAGATCGCGCAACACTTCTTCTATTTCACTTATTTCTTCACCTAAACCAAGCATTAAGCCTGATTTTGTTTTCACTTGGGGGTGTGCTTCTTTAAAGCGACGCAGTAATTCTAATGACCATTTATAATTGGCACCCGGGCGCGCTTCTCTATATAAACGTGGTGTGGTTTCAAGATTATGGTTGAATACATCCGGTGGCGTTGCAATGAGTATCTCTAGCGCGCGGTCCATGCGGCCACGAAAATCAGGTACCAAAACCTCAATGGTGATATGTGGGTTATGCTTACGAATTTCACGAATACAATCGGCAAAATGTTGTGCACCCCCATCGCGAAGGTCATCACGGTCTACTGAGGTGATAACCACATAGTTTAACTTCATGTCTTTAATAGTGATGGCGAGTTTTTCAGGCTCAGCAGCATCAGGTTCTAAAGGACGGCCATGGGCCACATCACAAAACGGGCAACGACGAGTGCAAACAGCCCCTAAAATCATAAAGGTGGCAGTACCGTGGTTAAAACACTCTGACAGGTTAGGGCACGATGCCTCTTCACACACTGAGTGCAAGCCATGCTTACGCATCGCTTGTTTAATAGCATCAATACGTTCAGTTGATTTTGGTATGCGGATTTTTAGCCATGATGGTTTACTCAACTTTGCTGCTTTTTCTGTTGGTAAAACTTTTATCGGGATAAACGCCATTTTTTCAGCATCCCGTAGTTTTTCACCTGGCACCATTTTGGTCGGTTTAGTCATACGTTTTAAACCCTTTTATGTGCTTAATATGTGCTGTATTAAGCGTGTTAATCATTTGCCTGTTACTACTTTTCGAGGAAGGCTTGTTCGATTACATAATCGCCTTTCTCTCGCGATGTAGCCTTTTTAAAGCCTTGTTTATTTAAAATTGCCATCGTGTCATCAAGCATGGCTTGATTACCACAAAGCATGAATCTATCGGTACTTGGATCAAGAGCAGGCAAGCCAATTTCTTGTGTTAACGTATTATTCGCTAACAAGTGAGTAATTCTTTGTTGATGAGGCTCAGACCGAAACGCCTCTCGTGTCACTGTGGGGTAATAAATCAATTTTTCTTTGACCCAATCACCAAAAAATTCATTGTTCGGTAGTTCATCACAGATGGTTTGCTGATAAGCGAGCTCAGAAATATAACGCACGCCATGAACCACTATAATTTTTTCATACTGTTCGTATAAGTCTGGATCTTTAATAATGCTCATAAAGGGTGCTAACCCAGTTCCGGTGGCCAGCAAGTATAGGTGCTTTCCTGGTTTCAGGTGGCCAGCTACCAAGGTCCCGGCAGGGCGCGTCGATAGAGTAACCGACTCACCAACCTGAATGTGCTGCAAACGAGATGTAAGTGCACCATCGGGAACTTTTATACTAAAGAATTCGAGTTCATCTTCATAATTGGCACTGGCAATACTGTAAGCGCGCAGCAATGGTTTTCCATCGACCTCAAGCCCTATCATCACGAACTGACCGTTTTCAAAGGTGAAGGTGGGTAGACGAGTCGTTTTAAAGCTAAACAGCGAATCATTCCAGTGATGAACATTCGTGACGGTTTCAGTGATGGTATTTCTCATTTAATACTCTTTAAACTAGGGTGGAAAAAGCTATCCGTACCTATACCCGTCACCCTTGAAGCTGCAGCGTTGTTGGCTGCTTTCACTCACCCATAGGTCTAAGCTCATGGGGCTGAGTTCCTTTGCCGCCTAGCTGAAACTTCAATGATTTTGGGTATATATGATGTTAATATTAATGTCTGAATAATATTTGAACCAAGATGGCTTTCAAATACTTATCACACTTATCTTTTTACTTCTTTATTTTAGCCAGGGCTTGAATTTTGGCGACGATAGCATGCAGGCCGTTACCGCGGGTGGGGGTGATATGGCGCTCAAGGTCCAGTTCTTGGAAATAGCCGCTGATATTAAAATCCAGGATCTGCTCCATGGTTTTGTCATTAAAAACGGCCATCACTAAGGCCAGCAAGCCATTAACAATCACTGCGTCACTGTCTGCCTGAAACTGTAATTTACCGTCCCGCTCAGTGCTCACTAGCCACACACTGCTTTGGCAGCCTCTGACCAGATTGTCGTCAGTTTTTAGACTTTCATCAATAGGTGAAATACTTTTGCCCAAATCGATGATGTACTGATAGCGCTGCTCCCAGTCATCAAAAAAGGCCATATCCTCAACAATTTCTTTGCTGCTTGGTAGGTTCATCATGGAATCTCAGGTTATATAGCTAGAAAAAGATACCGGCTTCGAGCTGAGCTTCTTCGCTCATCATCTCACGGGACCAAGGGGGATCAAATATCAGCTCTACTGCAACCTTTTTAACATTGGGTACCATGCTCACTCGGTATTCTACATCGCCTACCAGTACTGGTCCCATACCACAGGCGGGGGCCGTTAGGGTCATATCGATATGCACGGTTTGTGTATCCTGATTGACAAAAACCTTGTAGATCAGCCCCAGAGATAACAGGTCAATGGGAATTTCAGGATCATAGACAGTCGCCAGGGCTTGTAAAACATGATCCTTATGGATAAGACCATCATCGAGGATAGGGAAGTTCAGCTTTTGCGGCTTGCGGCCTATGGCATCGGCATCAGTGCCATCAATACGTAGCATATTGCCGCGCCAGGTGACGGTATAGTTGCCGCCAAGATCCTGGGTGATATTGACAAATTCGCCTTGTGGGATCACTTGTAAATCGCCATTAGGCACACCCCTTGCCTTGCATTCGCGCTCAGTAGACACCATTTTTTGTTGCATTTATTGAACCTCTTTATGACAAAGCACAGGTTTGTAATGACATCTAACTGACATTAAAGCTTTCACCACAACCACATTCATTGACGGCATTGGGGTTATTAAACCTGACTACGCCGTTGACGCCTTCTTTGACATAGTCAATTTCAGTGTTTCTGACTAAATCCATAGTTTTGGCGGCGATGGTTAGGGTGAGCTTATCACTCGCTTCGATTCGCGTGTCCCCATCTTCTGGTTGCTTGGCAACGTCCAGCACATAGGAGTAACCGGTGCAGCCGCTGACTTTGCTAGACAGGCGCAATAGATGACCGGGGTGCTCTGCTAACTTGCCTTCAAAATACTTTATCGCAGCTTTTGTCAGGGTGACGGCATCGCCTTGACTGTTTTCGGGGGTAAACTTTTCTACATTCATCAAATAATCCTCAGGCCAGCATGCTCTGGACTTTTTTAAGGGCAATAAACAACGCGTCGACTTCTTCTAAAGTGTTATATACCGAGAATGAAGCTCTGGCTGTCCCCGGTAAATTCAAGCGGCGCATCAGTGGTTGGGCACAATGATCCCCCGTACGTATGGCAATGCCTTGTCGATCCATAAGAAAGCCTATATCGGCGGGGTGGCTGCCCTGTAATGTAAAACTCAACACGCCTAACTTATTGGGGGCATTGCCGATAATGGTTAGGCCTTCAAAAGCCTGGGCCTGTCGCAGGGCGCTGGCCATCAGTGCCTGCTCATGAGCTTGCACCGCGCTTAAGTCCAGGCTGGTAAACCAGTCTATGGCGGCACCTAAACCGACGGCACCGGCAATATTGGGGGTGCCAGCCTCAAGGCGGTTAGGCAATTCGCCCCAGGTAGAACTTTGGTACGTGACTTTGGCAATCATTTCACCGCCGGTCTGCCATACAGGCCAGTCCTGAAGTACGGCTTCTTTACCCCATAGCACACCGATGCCGGTAGGGCCAAAGAGCTTGTGGCCGGAAAACACGTAAAAATCACAGCCGATATCGCTTACGTTCACATTGCCATGGGCGATACTCTGTGCCCCGTCAATGAGGACTAACGCGCCTTTTTCTTTACTTAGGGCGGTGAGCTCTTTTACCGGATTTACTGTACCCAAGGCATTAGAAACATGGGGCAGGGCAACCATTTTCGTTTTCTGTGTCAACAGGGAAGCAAAGGCTTTGGTATCCAGTGTGCCGTCATCATGGATGGGCGCAATTTTCAGTGTTGCACCGCTACGGGCACAGGCCTGCTGCCAGGTGACAAGGTTAGCGTGATGTTCCATTTCCGTTACCAGCACTTCATCGCCACTTTTGAGGCGTTGGGCCATGCCATTGGCAACAATATTGATACCTTCTGTGGTGCCACTGGTCCAGATCACTTCCTTGCGATCACGGGCATGCATAAAGTTGGCGACTGTATCCCGGGCTTTTTCGTAGCGCCGAGTGGCCTCATCGGAAAGATGATGGGCGCCGCGATGCACGTTGGCATTACACTGGGTGTAAAAATCGGTTATCGCCTGGATCACCGCCTGAGGTTTTTGGGTGGTGGCGGCATTATCCAGATATACCAGGGGGTTACCCTCAATCTGCTGATGCAAAATAGGGAACTGGCTCCGGATGTCATCGATATTCAGTGCATTTTTGCTGGCGGTCATTTGACTTCCATTTCCACGAAGCGTGATTGCAATTGGGGCTTGAGCCATTGCGCCAGATGCTGATTAGGCATCTGATCCACCAGTTCCTGAATAAAGCCGAAGTTGAGCATAACCAGTGCCTGGGATCGTGATATGCCACGGGAAAGCAAGTAATACAGGGTTTCTTCCTCGGTCTCGGCAACGGTGGCACCATGAGCACACAGGACGTCATCGGCATAGATTTCCAACTCAGGCTTAGTATTTATCTGACCGCGACGGGACAATAACAGGTTGCGGTTATGCAGCTCCGCCAGTGTCTTCTGGGCATCTCG
>JBKEFM010000206.1:0-7051 GCA_046709505.1 Paraglaciecola sp.
CAGGTGTACCGCTCTGGCCGATTATTATTGGATCTTATGAACAATATTCTGGATTTCTCCAAGTTAGAGGCCGGTAAAGCAACATTGGAATCGGTGCCTGTTGATTTAGAAGCTTTGATTGAAGATGTTTGTGATTTATTTAGTGAAGCGGCTTATAACAAAGGCCTGTACTTAAATGCGGTTTTGTCTGATGAGCCACTCCCCCAGGTTTATGGCGACCCTGCCAAGCTGCGTCAGATAATTGCCAATCTAACCACTAATGCCATTAAGTTTACCGAGCGTGGAGAAGTCAATGTTATCGTCAAGGGGGTGTCTTGCCATAATCTGCAGGCTGACAAAAATGAGGCAGAATACCAGTACGGTGGATTTGAAATCTGTGTACAAGATACTGGAATTGGCATGGAGGTTGACCGCCAGCAAAAGGTATTTGAAATGTTTACCCAGGCAGATGCATCTACCACCCGAAAATACGGTGGAACAGGTTTAGGATTAGCCATCTGTAAACAATTAACGTCCCTTATGGGAGGACATTTAAATGTGCACTCCAAAGTGGGCGAAGGCAGCTGCTTTTGTCTGGCAATTGACTTACCCCTAATCGAAAACACCCCTGATGAGCCAGTGGTAATCGGTGAGTATCCCACTGTGCATTTGGTAAATTTAAGTGGCGGGTTAGAGCTTTCTATTGCCACTATGCTAAAGAAATTAAATATAAAAACAGTGCATGTACAACGTATTAAATCGGAATTGGCGACGGCTAAAACAGGCCTGTGGATCAGTCTGCCAGAGTCTGAATCGACGATACGAGATGCGGGGATTTCTCCTTCAAACTGGATTTGTTTACTGGCTACTTCTCAATGGCAAGAAGATGATAAACGTAATGTTTTACCCCTTCCTGTGCACTTTAGTGGTCTACAAAAGAGTCTTAAGGTTGCCTTAGGAATTAAACACCAAGAGCAACAAGGTCTAAGCGAACACTACCGTCATCATCAGCAATTTAAGGCCAATATCTTGGTTGCAGAAGATAGTATGACTAACCAGGAAGTGGTGAAAAGTATGTTGGGATTACTTGGCTGCGAAGTATGGTTAGCGGATAATGGGGCAGAGGCCGTAGAGCAAGCTAGTTTGCAGAAACCTGATCTGGTGTTAATGGATTGCCAGATGCCCGTTATGGACGGATATGCAGCCACTGAAGCGATCCGCAAACAATGTGCAAATATCCCAATAATTGCACTTACTGCAGGTATGGGGGATAATTTACGGAAGCAATGTCTGGATGTGGGTATGAATGAAGTGATGTCTAAACCCTTCTCTTTACAAGAATTGGAGCAAACACTTTTACGTTTTTTGCCTGCTCTTCATCTGCGGCCCCCACCAGGGCAAGTCACGGAGCACAACGCTTCTATGCTTTTGAGGAATCAAGAAAAATTGGACTCTGAAGCTCAGGTGTTGGACATGGAAACGGTGGATACGTTGTTGAAGATTATGCGAGAGACGGGCAAGCCGGTTTTTAACCGCGTATTGGATGCCTTTACCCAGGAAGCCAAAAAACTCATTGCGCGGCTGAACCATCATGTAAGTGAGGATGACATAGATATTTCTGCCATAGCTGACATTGCCCATGCGCTGAAATCAATGGCCGGAAATTCTGGAGCCAAACTTTTATACGAATTGTGTAGGGAGTTAGAAGGAAAATTGATCAATAATGAACAGGGTGAGATAACTGCACTGGCCCAAAGTATTGATGCTGCCTTCACTGTCAGTTGTGAAAAATTGGAAATGTTTAGAAATGCCAATAAAAAATAAAATTAAAATTTTGGTGTGTGACGACGATCTTACCGCGCGTATTTTAATGATCGAAACCCTCTCCACTGACAGCATTGAAGTATTAGAAGCGGAAAATGGCAAACGCGCAGTCGAGCTCTTTGAAAAACACCAGCCTGCTTTGATATTGCTTGACGTGTCTATGCCAAAAATGAACGGATTTGACGTTTGTCAATATATTCGCGACCATGAAAAAGGTAAACATATTCCGATTATTATGGTGACCGGCTCTGACGATCTTGAGTCTATTCACAAATCGTACGCGGTTGGGGCAACAGATTTTATTGCCAAGCCCATTAAGTGGCCGATCCTTGGAGAGCGAGTAAAATATATTCTGCGCGCTAGCCAAGCCTTCGAAGACTTGAGCACGCAAAAGCAAGAGCTTTATAAACTTGCGTTTTACGATCCGCTAACCGGCCTACCCAATCGTCAGCATTTAATGCAAGACCTGCAACGGTTTTTGGCCAAGGCGCGGCGTAGCAGTTATCAAGCAGCCATACTATTTATTGACCTTGACCGATTTAAACGTATAAACGACACCATAGGCTACAGTTACGGCGACCAGTTATTGGCCAAGGTGGCACATCGTTTACAAGCCAGTGAGGTGTTTGCCAGCAAGGGCACATTAGCAACCCAGGCGCCTCAACTTTATAGTTTTGGTGGCGACGAATTTACGATTTTTCTCAGTCAGGTAGACGATCCTCAGGAGGCCATTCTGGAGGTTGAAAGAGTTATTCGGAGTTTTAGCAGCCCTTTCCAATTAGAGCGTTTTGAGGTGGTTATCACTGCAAGTATAGGAGTTTCGATATTTCCCCAAGACGGCGAAAAAGGTGAAACCTTGCTTAAAAATGCCGATACGGCCATGTATTTTGCCAAGCGATCCGGGGGTTGCGGTTACAGGTTGTATCAAGATTCTATGAACTCAAAAGCAGCTGCTCGTTTACAACTTGAGCAAGACCTGCGCCAGGCCCTTAAAAATAATGAAATCATCCCTTTTTATCAACCTCAGATATGTGCTGAATCGGGACGCGTAGTAGGCGTTGAAGCCCTGGTGCGCTGGCTTCACCCTCAAGGCGGTATTATTCCTCCAGACGAATTTATCCCCATCGCCGAAGAAACCGGATTAATTACCGAACTGGGGCAACAAGTGTTAGAGGCAGGGTGCTATCAGGCTAAAAAATGGGTGGATATGGGAACACCGGTACGCATTGCAATCAATGTGTCGGCCCATCAGTTTAGACAACATGATTTCACGCAGATCGTAGCAGGCGCACTACAAAAAAGTGAGTTACCCCCTTCGTTACTGGAACTAGAATTAACGGAATCGGTGATCATGAGTCACGCCGAAGAGAATATTGCGCGTTTAGTCGAATTAAAAGACTTAGGTATATCCCTGGCCGTTGACGATTTTGGTACAGGTTACTCTTCACTTAGCTACCTTAAACGCTTCCCTATCGATATTCTTAAAATCGACCGCTCATTTATGTGTGATATCAATTCAACACCGGATGACCGGGCGATTGTCGAGGCAATATTGGCATTAGCCAAAAGCTTAAAATTAGGGGTGATTGCTGAAGGTATTGAGTACAGTAACCAGATTGCGATCCTGCAAAAATCAAAACAGTTATTGCTGCAAGGTTATTTATTTTCTCACCCTGTAGCAGCGGAATATATCCCCGCTTTGTTAAGCCAAGACTTTCGTCACCTCATGCCAGAGTTATGCTGACAGCTTGTCCAGTCAGCCCTCCTGTCACTGACAATGCACAACGAATTTCACTTTACGTAGAGCAAGACGATGATGCCATCGTCACTGAGTTAAAGTCTTTAGTGGCAAAAACAGAATTTCGCTTTGAGGTGACACCGCTGAATAAAGGCGAGCCCCAACTATTGATGCTGGTGGCTTGTCGAGATTGGGAACACGCTAATTTTATTGCCCACAAGTACAGCTTGGCAAGTCAACAAGTTTACTGGTTAGCGGACAATACAGACGATTCAGCTGGCCACAAACCATTGCCAGGCCATTGGTTTGTTGACTGGCGAGCGGTTGGTGTATTACTGACGATTTTATCCTTGTTAAAACACCACCATAACCTGATCCAAGACAAAGAACACGCGGTGCATAAACTCGCATTATTGTCTGATTGCCTCGGGGAGCTATCGCTAACTTTAAACCCCGAAGGTAAAATCATTGGCTTTACCCCACAGTTGTCAACTTTGCTGGGGACTTCAGGCTCTGCTCTGGGCCAAGACTGGTTATCTCGCTTACAAATCCCTTCGAGTATCGCTAAGAGTCGAATGGAGCATATCTTCGCGGATTTGAAGGGGACGGATTCAATGACCAGGTTACCGCCTTTTCCCATTCAGTTAGATAATACTGTCATCACGGTCGATGGCTTTATTGGGCCGCTGCATAATGATGAGACATTACTTATTTTGCGCCAGGTGGCCAGTTGGCACAATCAGGAGTGGGCCGCTGAAGCCAACGCCTCTGGAGGCCCCGTGACCTTATTACTGGTCAATCCTGATGGTCTCTGTGATTTTAATCATCAGTATGGTCGGGAGTTGGGCGATCAGGTGCTCAATGAAATTATGCACAGTATGGCTAACATGTTACGTGCGGAAGATTTTGCCAGCCGTTATAGCGGTACAGTATTTGCGGCTCATTTACCTGACACCAACGAACAACAAGGGCAGATTTTGGCTGCGCGCATGCTGACAATGCTGGATAATAAGCCATTTTCGCAAAAAAAAATCCATCTGCAGTTCAGTATTGGTTTGGCGACGCTGGAATCTGAAGAGCAATTTGGCCAGACATCCGCATTAGAGTTATTTCGCCGCGCGAATTCTGCTATGCAGGCTGCCCGGAGCATAGGCGGAGATAAGCTTGTGAGTTGGCAACCACGATTAGATGCTAATATATTGACCGATTTGGACCATATAGGTGGCAAGTTCTCCGAATTTCCAGGGGATGATTTTAGATTAATGACCTTGCAGTGGGACTGTATTCGTCTTATAGGCAGTACTCAATCGTTACAGAAATTTTCTACGCAAATTTGTCAATTACTCACCCCAGGCTTGCAAAGCGAATTTAGCGGATTGTATTTGAAACAAGGTGATAAGTTAACTAATTTATCTTGCAATGCTGTCAGTGACGAAATAGACATAGCAAAAATTCATCACTGGGTGCAAAAAAATAGTAAATTGATCACCTGTTCCAGTGAAATTATTCCCCTCAATAAATTTGCATCCTTTTTCAGTGCCGTTATTCCCCTTGTTGCTCGGGGAAAATTTTTAGGTGTATTAACAGTCTGTTGGAAACGACAAGACCAAAGTGTCGCCCAAAGGTGTGTCGGGCAGTTGCAGGTGGTAGCGAATTTAGCCGCTGAGATAGACCGCATCGTCCTTTTACAGCAAGACAAAAACCGCAGGATTGTTGCACCCCAGCAATCTGATGCCCAGACGATAATATTTGAATCTGCTGCGATGCACTCATTGATGCAACAAGTGCAACTTGTCGCTGCTACCGATGTATCGGTACTGGTTATTGGTGAGTCCGGTACAGGTAAAGAGGGAATTGCTTTGCATATCCATAAGCAAAGCTTACATCCAGACAAACCCTTTATCATAGTCGATTGCAGTACCTTGGTGGAACAACTTATCAAAAGTGAATTATTTGGTCACAGAAAGGGCGCGTTTACCGGGGCAACTAGCGACCAGCCAGGGCTGATTGCTCAAGCTGATGGTGGCACATTGTTTCTTGATGAAGTTGGCGAGTTACCCTTAGATATACAATCGAAATTATTGCGTTTTGTGGAAGAAAAAACCTATGTATCTGTAGGTGACCAACGAGTACGTAAAGTAAATGTTAGGTTGATACTGGCCACCAACCGTAACTTAAAGGAAGAAGTCGTCGCAGGGCGTTTCCGTGCTGATTTATTTTATCGCATCAATGTGTTTACCCTAAATTTGCCGCCATTGAATCAACGTGATGATGACTCCCTTTTACTATCTCACCATTTTTTGCACATATTTAGTCAGCAATATCATAAAGAGATCAGGGGATTTTCGGATACGGCTATCAGTAAAATACGTGCTTATGGGTGGCCGGGCAACGTACGTGAATTACGAAACTGCATCATGCGTGCCGTGATCCTATGTTCAGGCTATGTTGTTGAAGCTGAAAATTTGGACTTACAAGAGTTACATGAGGACGATAACTCCGCTAGCAAAGGTGTGAATGATGGGGCGCCAATAGCCTTTATTCCCGCTGCGACCGATGATGATCTACAACCAATAGCGGTGGTGCTAAATGAAGTGGTAATTATGGCCAGCCAACAACCGACCTTGCTTTGTGTCAGTTTGTGGTTAGAAAAGCTATGGTTGGAGTTATGTTTAGAAAAATGGGGTAGCCTTTATCAAGTGGCGCAACAGTTAAATAAATCAGAGTCAACACTGCGTCGACGTCACGCTAAACTTAGCGACATAGGATTCAACCAGCCGCAAATTCAGGAATTGACCGTTCGTTGTACCGGGGTGTTAGCGCAACTGTTAAACACCAACAAAAGTAAAAACCTGTGGAGTGAAATCGAAAAATTATTGTTTGTAGCAGTATTGCAACAGGATTTTAGTCAACAAGTAAAAGCTAAATTACTCAATGTTACTCAACCTACGTTACGAAAAATCATCCAACAGGTATAAACTAGGTTTTTTGTGCACGGGTAAATCAGCTGCCTTAGCTCCTTCTCTCCAATCCCGTCTGGCTTGCAAAGAGAAATTGTGACAGAAGTTTAGTTAATAGAAGCGATACCTAAGTAAAGAAAAGCGATAGCAACAGCCATTATGTAAATAAAATTGGTGCTGATAGCAACATGATAAAAGTATTACCAAAACAAATTTAACCCGACTATGACCTTTGGGCTACGTATAGCGCTAAGTCACGACGCGGCTAATAACACCAGATTAAAGGCCCCTACGATACGCTTGAGAATAAATACGTTGCCCCGCTAAGTGTTACCGATGAAAACAGTAACTACTACATCAAAGGAGCCGTATTTAAAGTCTGTGGTGAAGCCTTTATGTGGTAAGAAGCACATATGAATCAATAACATTTCATGTTGCAATAATAAGTTGTGCCAGCCCGGTGATAACCATAAGAGCAGCATCATTCTGGTCAGTATACGCGTACAGCCCTATGCCAGTGCTTTACGCACAACTCCTTTGTCACTATTTA
>JBKEFM010000207.1:0-7044 GCA_046709505.1 Paraglaciecola sp.
GTTGCACTTAGTGAATCGCTGTTGCACTTAGTTAACTAAGTTCACGGGGTCTCATGCATTTGCCGCCACCAGGCAATTTGCAGTCACTCGGGGATATACCCGTCTCCCTTAACGCTGCAGCGTTGTTGGCTGCTATCACTCCCCCAACCCCAATCATTTAGTAAAGCTAAGCTCATGGGGCTGTATTCCTTTGCCGACTAACTGCAACTTCAATGGTTTTCGGTATAGACATAACTATCATGTGCGTTTTAGATCTAGAATCAAGGTGATTTCAGCCAGCTAATTTGTTAGTATTCGCCTTCATTTTTCCCGATTCTTTATAAAGTTAATCATGTCTACTATCCAGTCCCAAAACGCCATCGAAAATTCCGATAACAGCAACAAAAAGGTCATAGTTGGCATGTCAGGTGGTGTGGATTCATCCGTGTCTGCTTACTTGTTATTGCAACAAGGTTATCAAGTGGAGGGGTTGTTTATGAAAAATTGGGAGGAAGATGACAATGAAGAATATTGCGCAGCCGCACAAGATTTAAACGATGCCCAGTCGGTAGCAGACAAATTGGGCATCGAATTGCACACCATAAATTTTGCCGCAGAGTATTGGGATAATGTGTTTGAATACTTTTTAGCTGAATATAAATCCGGGCGCACCCCAAACCCGGATATTATGTGTAACAAAGAAATTAAATTTAAAGCGTTTCTGGAGTTTGCGGCCCAGGAATTAGAGGCTGATTATATCGCCACCGGGCACTATGTTCGGCGACGTAAACAAGACGGCCATTGGCAAATGTTGCGTGGATTAGATGATAATAAAGATCAAAGCTATTTCCTCTATACCTTGGGTGAAGACCATATAAGCCAAACCTTATTCCCCATAGGTGATATAGAAAAACCACGGGTGCGGGAAATTGCCCAGCAACAAGGGCTGATCACCCATGATAAAAAAGACAGCACCGGCATTTGTTTTATTGGTGAACGCAAATTTACTGATTTTTTAGCCCAATATTTACCAGCGCAACCGGGTATTATCGAAACAGCAGAAGGTCAGGAAATTGGTCAGCACCAAGGTCTGATGTACCATACCTTAGGCCAACGCAAAGGCTTATTAATTGGCGGTATGAAAGAGTTTGGTGAACAGCCCTGGTATGTCGTAGACAAAGATATGCAACGTAATGTACTGATAGTCGGTCAGGGCGCAGACCACCCTCGCCTGTTTTCATCGGGTCTGGTGGCAAACCAGTTAAATTGGGTGGATAGAAAAGGGCCTGAAGGCATCCTTAGGTGCACCGTTAAGACCCGCTATCGCCAGCACGACATCGACTGCACATTGACGCCATCAAAGGATGGCTCACTGGAAGTCATATTCGACACCCCACAAAAAGCCGTTACGCCTGGTCAATCGGCGGTATTTTATGCCCAAGACATTTGCCTTGGTGGCGGAATCATTGAGAGTTATATTCGATAACATGCAAAATACATCAAACACCCGAGAAATGGAAAAGAACATCGCCCTGGCAGGCGTCTGCCAGGCCGCTATGTTAGTTAAACAAGTGTCCAAAAAAGGTCTATGTGATGCTCAGGCATTTAAGGCAAGTATCGCCAGTATCAGCATTACAGAGCCGGAAAATACGGAACAAGTTTTTGGTCAGTTAGACCATGTGAAACTTGGCTTTACAACTTTGTACAATCAACTAGGCAACGGTTCGACCGATAAAGATACTGAGATCACCCGTTATATAGCCAATTTGTTAAGTATCGAACGCAAACTCAGTAAAAATAATAAGCTGATGTCAGAGTTGGGCGACCGTATCGACAACATCAAACGTCAACAATTACATCTGGATTTATTTGACAGTCAGATGTTGGGCAACTTGGCCAGTATTTACAGTGATGTAATAAGCCCCATGACGACAAAAATTCAAGTTGCCGGAGACCCGGCGTTACTCAAAATCAGTGATAACCAGCACAAAGTCAGAGCGTTATTATTAGCCGGGGTACGAGCGGCCGTTTTATGGCGACAGCTGGGTGGTAAACGCAGACACATTTTATTTAACAGACAACGAATCGTAGCATGCGCAGATCAAGCATTAGCGCAAATCAACCAATCACGTTAGGAGTAATCACTTCATGCAGCTATCCGCATTAACCGCTGTGTCCCCAATAGATGGGCGATACTCAGCTAAAACGACTGAACTACGCAGCATTTTCAGTGAGTTTGGTTTACTCAAGTATCGCGTTCAAGTTGAGGTTCGCTGGTTACAAAAGTTATCGGCCACTGCCCAGATAGAACAAGTACCCGTTTTCAGTGCCACGGCCAATGCATTATTGAATACCATAGTCGATTCCTTTGATGAACAAGACGCTCAGCGCATTAAAGACATTGAGCGTACCACTAACCATGACGTTAAGGCAGTCGAGTACTTCTTAAAAGAACAGGTGGCGAGTAACGCAGAGTTGCATAGCGTTAACGAATTTATTCATTTTGCCTGTACTTCAGAAGATATCAATAACCTGTCGCACGCGCTAATGTTGCACGATGCTCGGGAACAAATCCTGCTGCCTTACTGTGATCAGCTGATCAGTGAACTAACCCGCCTGGCAAAGGAATACAAAACGATCCCCATGATGGCCCGTACCCATGGGCAACCAGCTTCACCCACTACAATGGGTAAAGAAATGGCAAACGTGATGATGCGTTTACACCGTCAACGGCAACAAATTTCTGCTGTAGATTTGTTAGGAAAGGTTAACGGAGCGGTGGGTAACTACAACGCCCATTTGTCAGCTTACCCTGATGTTGATTGGCATCAATTTGCTGACGAATTTGTCAGTAGTCTAGGGATTACACTTAACCCCTTCACCACCCAGATTGAACCTCACGATTATATTGCTGAATTGTTTGATGCCATTGCCCGTTTTAATACGGTATTGCTGGATTTTAACCGAGATATGTGGGGTTATATTGCTCTTGGCCATTTTAAGCAAAAAACCGTAGCCGGAGAAATTGGCTCTTCAACCATGCCCCATAAAGTCAATCCTATCGACTTTGAAAACTCCGAAGGTAACTTAGGCTTAGCCAACGCCATGTTTGCTCACTTGGCCACCAAGTTGCCGGTTTCCCGCTGGCAACGGGATCTCACCGACTCAACAGTGTTACGTAACCTAGGCGTGGGCGTGGGCTACTCAGTGATCGCTTATCAATCGTCCCTTAAGGGGATCAGTAAACTGCAAGTCAACGAGCAGAGTTTGCTCGATGAATTAGACAATAATTGGGAGCTGCTGGCTGAGCCAGTACAAACCGTTATGCGCCGCTATGGTATCGAAAAGCCTTACGAAAAGCTCAAAGAGCTAACCCGTGGCAAAAAAATCAACCAGCAAATCCTGGCGACCTTTATTGATAGCCTGGATCTACCGGATAACGCCAAAACCCAACTCAAGGCGCTTACGCCGGCCAATTATATTGGTCGCGCTATAGCCTTCGTAGAACAGCTCTAGGCAACTCCAGTTTAAAGCGCAGGGCTGCTATTTCTGCGCTTTAATATCCCTGTTTTTCTCCTATACTCTATCCCTGTTCTCTAGCAAAAGGGATTAGGTATGCTTAGCCGTATGTTGCACGCATGGATCTGGTGCGGAATTTCCCCCTCGTTGTTCGAAAATATTAATCCGGTACGGATCTGTAACATTATTACCCTGATGGTGATTTTTGTGCTCGCCTTACAGATCCCCATGGCCACTTATTATTGGCAACAAGGAGGTGACCTAAAATTAATGGTGCTGGTGACTCACATGATGTTTTTATTCAGTGTACCGCTGTTAAACCATGCACAGTTTACGCGCTTCGCCAAACTTGCCTTAGTCCTGATATTTACCAGTTATATTGTTTGGTCTTGTTTGTTGTGGCAAGCCAATATCCAGGTGCAGTATTTTCTACTATTAGGGATTTTTGTCTGCCCCTTTATATTTGAACCCCAGGATCGTTTATTGATGTGGTATTGCATTGGTTTAGACGTCAGTATTTTTATATTTATTGAAGGGTATTATCTACTGCTGATTAATAGCCAGAACCTTTCCGAATATCATCAGATTGTGGGTTTTTCCAGTAGCTTTTTTCTGGCTTTCTCCATTACGCTAACCAGCTATCATGTTGGCAGAAATGTTAACCGTAACCACCACAAGTTACTCAATGCTCGGCAATGCTCGGAACGGTTACTGCTCAACATACTTCCCCAATCCATCGCCAACAGATTAAAAAATAACGAACGGCACATTGCTGATCATTACGAACAAGTGTCTATCTGTTTTGCAGATCTGGAGAATTTCACTCTGATATCTAAACAGCTTAATCCCCATCAATTAGTGGCGTTACTGGACGACATATTTTTGCAATTTGACGGGATTACCCGGCAAAATGGCATGGAAAAAATCAAGACCATGGGTGATGGCTATATGACAGCAGCGGGGGTACCCAAGGCGAATTCCACCCATGCTCTACAATGTTGTATGTGTGCCCTGGCCTTTAAACACGTTTTTCTCAACTTACAAAAAAAACATAAGTTACTCAATGGTATTCGTATCGGTATAGGCACCGGTGAGGTCATAGCAGGGGTTATTGGCCAGACCAAGTTCTGTTACGATCTATGGGGTGAAGCTGTGACCCTAGCATCACGCATGGAAAGTCATGGCGAGGAAGGGAAAATTCAGGTTACCCAATCTACCTATGAAATGGCAAAACATAAGTATAACTTCGCCTCCCGAGGTAGAATTGCGGTCAAAGGCTTAGGAGTGGTTAAAACCTATTGGTTACTCGGCAGCAAATAGAGCAATTTGCCAATCTGTTTATTAATACAACCCGCTGACGGGTAACAACCACTCTTCGCCCATCGATTCACTGAAAACCTGATTTTGGACAACATATGTATAGTTTAAGTAACTTCAACGCCGCCGATTTTTTGACCCATTACTGGCAACAGAAGCCAGCGATATTCAAGCAAGCATTTTCAGATTTTAATGATCCCCTCGATGAACATGAATTGGCCGGGCTGGCTCAGGACCCACATGTGGACTCGCGGATAGTGGCGCTGGACAAGCAAAAGTGGCACGTTAGCCACGGTCCATTTGATGATTTTACGGGTCACTGCCAAGGCGCATGGAGCCTGTTGGTACAAGCGGTAGATCAACATATTCCCGCAGCTGACAGCTTGATCCGCGCTTTTAATTTTATTCCCTATTGGCGTATGGATGACCTGATGGTGAGCTTTTCCAATAAAGGAGCCGGAGTCGGACCCCATCTGGATCAATACGATGTATTTATTATCCAGGGCAAGGGTTCAAGGCGATGGCAGGTAGGTGCCAAGGGCGAATATCCGGAACATTTCCCCCATGACGATCTACGTCAGATTAGTGACTTCACGCCAATAATAGATGAGGTATTACAGCCCGGTGATATGCTTTATATCCCCCCTGGCTACCCACACAATGGCCAGGCTATTGAGAACTGCTTGAATTATTCAGTGGGATTTCGCGCCCCCTCACAACAAGAATTGCTCACGTCATTCGCTGACTACGCTATTGACAACGGTTTGTTTAAGCAACGTCATCAAGACCAGGCGCTTAAAATGCGCCCCTCGCCAGGTCAAATAAACCGCGACGAAGTGGCGTCTATTAAAAACTCACTCAAAGACACCATTGACTCACCTGACTTTGCCACTTGGATAGCCGAGTATTTTAGTCATACTCAGCTAAATCAGGGCTTTGACGAGGTGCATAATCCGGATTATCAACTGGCGGAAATATTTGAGTTATTCGAGCAAAAAACGCTGTTTGAACGCCAGGTTGGCATCAGGCCGGTTTACCTTGAATTAACAGCACAAGACACCACGTTAGAGGTCTTTATTGAAGGGCAATCCTTGGTCATTCCCCTGAAATATGCTGAGCAGGCTAAACAATTAATGCATGCGCCGCAATGGCAACTGACATCATACGAACAGCCTGACGACCTGCTTTTTTGGGGCGATTTGTTACTTAATCTGGTTAATATTGGTGCCTGGTTACCACAAGAATAACCCAATATTGACATGATTTTATGAGACTGCAAATGGATGGCCTAGACCCAAAGCTATTGGCGTTGCGGCTAGGCGGCAAAAGAACTTAATCCCAATCGCTTAGATGGTCTAAGCGATTGGGGTGAGTGAGGGCAACCAACAACGCTGCAGCTTCAAGGTAGACGGGTATTATTTGGCAGCGCAGCCCAGGAAGGTCAGAATCGAACCGGTAACAACAAGTGCGCTCACGTAAGCCCAGACATCGAGTTCACTAAGGGTGAAGTGAGTTGGCCACCACCCGAGGGCGACCCACATGCTGATAAAGGTAAACACCGGGGCCAGGGCAATAACTGACTGACATTCGCCGCCTGTCAAACACCAAGCACTTCGGTAAAGGCACCATAGCAGATAATAGTATTGATACACCAAAAAATAAGGGCAGTCATTTGTAATGTGTCCATTTGCATAAGCTGGGATAATTCGACAAAGGGAAAAGTAAAACGACACCTAGCAGATAAATCATCATCGTTAGTTGTCTGGCAGTTAACACCCGTAACAAAATTCTTTGCATTAAAGCATAGGCTGCCTAGGTAGTGGTGGCAAAAAATAGGTAAATAATGCCTATATTGAAATTATTGAGCGAACTGAACAGGCTATCTAACCTGTCATTAAAAAATAACAATAAACCCAAAAACAGTAAACCAGCGCCAAATTTTATGAGAGGTTTTAAGTATTCACCCAAAAACACTATGACCCCGATTAACAGTAAAAAAAGTGCAGTTGCATAACAACTTGAGTGGTTTCATGTTCCAAATACTCCAGACCTTTGACGTTTGCGACGTAATTACACAACAAAAAAGCAGTGGCAATGAATAGCCCCCCTTATTCGAAGGGAAACTGCGCATCACTGGTAAGGCGCGTTTCTTGGTCAAAAAGGTAAACACAAACAAACCGGCAAAGGCGAATCGATACCAGGTGATAGTGGGTGCATCCATTGCTTCGA
>JBKEFM010000208.1:0-6877 GCA_046709505.1 Paraglaciecola sp.
AGTCCGGATAGGCTCCAACTTAATCGTTCCGGATGGGATACAATATATCCTATAATTTCATAATCTTAGCATGTTTAAAAGCAATTTCATCGCCGCATCTTGTTTGTGGAAACCGCTATTCCGGATAAATACTAAACTGGAAAATGACTCGAACGACCCCTTTGGATGAAAAATTGCTATTAAAAAGCAAATAGCCATCTAAGACTGAACGACTCAGGGCGTGAACCCGTCATACGATTAAGCCAATGCGACTGGCAAAAGATCGCTCATTGTAGACTTTCAGATTAGTAGTATGAGTCAGTACAACTTAAGGTCACTATACAGTTCCCTCAGTGGCCTCTGATGACTTCAGGTATCTATAGGAAATCATAGAGTGGTGTATCTCTTCAGTTGCCTGAGGTAGCCTCACGGTCTTACGTGGGGAGGAAAGAAATTAATAATAAACAGTCTGATTTGCTAAGTGGATTGATCAGTCCCCTGTAGCGTTATCCCTGGGGAATCTCCCTTGATTTTATATTCCTAATTTACAATATTCGCGTTTAAAGAAAATTTTAACTTAAACCCTGTCAGCTGCTTTTAACCTATTTCAGCTATTGTCCGATATGGATAGGCGGGTTCAGGGTAAAGTACAAAGGAGGTATGTAATATTATGAATAAACTGGATATAAAGGCTTGAGGGTTTCAACGTTGCGTACGGGTGTGTCTACAATACGTCTACATTTTAACTTTTGGGATTCTAATGATAGTGAACACTATCAATACAGTAAATGGTGCCCGGAGCCGGACTTGAACCGGCACAACCTTGCGATCGAGGGATTTTAAATCCCTTGTGTCTACCAATTTCACCACCCGGGCACGGATGAACTCACTGAACTGTGAGGAGCTTGAAAACTTAACCAAGATTACTTTGGCTCTTAGAATTGCAGAATAAAAAATTAATTCTGTAAATCATGTACTAGGGTCTTGACTTTATAAGTCTTTTTCCTGTTCTTGTCTATTGTAACAAATTATGTATCAACAATAAACAAAAGATTGAAAAATATTTTTAATATCAACAACTTAAAAATTATGGAGGCGGAACCCGGAGTCGAACCGAGATAAACGGATTTGCAATCCGGTGCATAGCCATTCTGCCATTCCGCCAAATTTGGAGCTTTAACAAGACTTGGCTCAGTCATAACATGACATCCTAGTCTCGAGTGCGTCCCCTTGGGGAAGCTTACTCTAGGTAATAATAACATCACTACCTATAATTATAAATTTGGAGCGGGAAACGAGATTCGAACTCGCGACCCCAACCTTGGCAAGGTTGTGCTCTACCACTGAGCTATTCCCGCACCTGCTTTACTGAGCCAGAGTTGTGAAGGTCGGTTACTTACCGTTTAACAATTTCTGTGCTGCTCTGTAAATCTGGGCTGCATTTTACATCGACAGCCCATGCTGTCAACTACAAAAAACACATTTCCTAACTGACTGCCTGATTTTTGACTAATGCGTGCTATTTTCACACAATATGCCATGACTTCACTCACTAAGATGGCTTTTAGATAACGCAGGCCAAGCGGCAATTGTGTAAGTGACCATTGACCAGAAAGATAAAATGGCGGCGAAATAGAGTAAAACATACCCTAAGGTTACCCAATAAATGGGAATACCCATAAAATATTGTAGTTCCGACAGCAAGCCAATCAAGGCCAGCATTTGTGCCGTCGTCTTGGCTTTGCCCATAAACGAAACTTTAACTGAGCCTTGAAGGCCTTTTTGCCCCATCCACTCGCGCAATGCCGAAATATATACCTCCCTGGCTAATAGTAATATAGCGGGAATAGTGATCCATATACTGGCATAGGAATGGGTGATCAATAACAATGCCGTAGCCACTATTAATTTATCTGCCACGGGATCTAAAAATGCACCAAATTCGCTGGATTGTTGAAGTTTGCGTGCCAGATAACCATCAATCCAGTCTGTTATCGCGGCAAACCAAAAAATGAAGGCCGCTGCCTGATGTGCCCATTTCCAATCAAGAAAATATACAGCAACAAAAACTGGGATAAGCACAACCCGTATTGAGGTTATGATATTGGGTATGGTCCACATGTAACGGTTAGCTCTCTTGGTTATTTTTGTGGCAGAGCGTATCTGCGCACACATTATTATTTTGTAGGGCAAAAGATTGCAACGCAATCCAGCTTTAATTGTGAAGATGATCGTAAATAGTATCAGCTAATTCGTCACTGATACCCGGCACCTTGGCAATTTCACTTTTGCTGGCTTGCAGCACTCCATGTAATCCCCCCATATACTTCAATAAACTCTGTCTTCGCTTGGCCCCAACGCCTGTGATCGATTCGAGTTTTGACGTCTTTTTATCTTTTTGCCTTCGCTGCCGGTGCCCGGTTATAGCAAAACGGTGAGCTTCATCTCGTATATGTTGGATAAGATGTAAGGCTATGGCATCACCCGCCATAGGGATAGTAGCATGATCGCCTGCCAAAATGAGGGTTTCAAGACCGGCTTTGCGGCTACTGCCTTTGGCGACACCGATAAGCATAGGCTTTTTGGGTTGTGACCAATCCTCGAAAAAGGCCTCAGCTTGAGACAATTGTCCTTTACCGCCATCAATAAACAAAACATCGGGAATTTTTGAGATATCTTTTACATCACGGTAACGCCTGGCCAAAGCTTGCGCCATGGCCGCGTAATCGTCGCCTGGCGTAATGCCTTCGATGTTGTAACGACGGTAATCGGTTTTATAAGGCCCGTCACGGTTAAACACCACACAAGATGCCACCGTTAATTGGCCAGAGGTATGGCTGATATCGAAGCATTCCATACGTTGAATGGGTTGTTCGAAACCAAGGATTTTTTCCAGTTCAAGGTAACGGGCGAATACCGATTTTTGCTGGTTTTGTTTGGCAATCAGGGCATTTTCAGCATTGGTTTTGGCTAACGCCAGATAGCGTCGTTTTTCATCACGTACTCCGCGATAAAACTGAATTTTACGTCCCGCTTCCTTACTGAGTAAATCTTCAATGGCGCCTTGTTCTGTCACTTCAAAAGGCACCACTATCTGTTTAGGGATAACTTTGTTACCTGCCAAATAAAATTGCAGAATAAAAGATTGAAAAACTTCGTCGTCAGTGGAGTCAGCAGGGACCTTAGGGTAGAAACTTTTACTGCCAAGCAGCTTGTTATCACGAATAAATAGGCCTTGAATACTGGCAATACCGTTACGATAAGCCATACCAAATACATCCATCTCTTCCTGATTGCCACTAACCCATTGCTGCTCTTGTACCTTGTTAAGCGCACTAATTTGATCACGATAACGAGCGGCCGCTTCAAAACGCAATTCAGTACTGGCGCTTTCCATACGTTTAACCAAAGAATCTATTACCTGCTTGTTTTTACCTTTGAGAAACAAGCGCGCGAGGTTCACCTGTTCCTGATACTCCTCATCAGACACCAAACCGCTCACACAAGGGCCAGCACAGCGCTGTAACTGATATTGTAAACAGGGCCGGGTTCGCGCTCGATAATAACTGTCTTCGCATTGCCTGATGGGAAATAAGCGCTGCATGGTACGCAAACTTTCACGCACGGCCCAGGCACTTGGATAGGGGCCAAAATATTCACCTTTGAGCTTTTTCGGTCCGCGATGATTACTTAGCCTGGGGTGCTCGTGATCAGACAAAAATATAAAAGGATAGGATTTGTCATCACGCAATAGCACGTTATAACGTGGTTTATATTTTTTGATGTAGTTATTTTCAAGGATAAAGGCTTCGGCTTCACTGTGCACGACAGTGACGTCCATTTGGGCAATTTGTTTAACCAAGGAACGGGTCTTAATGCTGTCGATGTTAGTGCGAAAATAGCTCGCCACCCGATTTTTAAGGTTTTTGGCTTTGCCTACGTATATCACGTCCTGATTGTGATTATACATGCGGTATACACCGGGCTGATTAGTAAGATCTTTTAAAAAAGCTTTAGGATCAAAAAGTTCAGTATCGGTCATCTATTACAAATTATCTGAGTTAATCAACTTATGACGCAATGCTAGGTGAGTTAGCTCCACATCCGTACTCACCCTTAATTTATCAAACATGCGATAACGGTAAGTGTTGACCGTCTTGGCACTGATATTTAAATAACTGGCAATATCCGGTACTTTTGCCCCTTTAGTGAGCATCAATGTGATCTCAAGTTCTCGCTCAGACAAGCTTTCAAATGGGTTCCCATTGCTGAAATCCAGTGCCCCTATAGCAATTTGCTGAGCGATATCAGGGGATACATATTTTTGTCCTGCGGCCACTTTACGAATAGCGCGGATCATCTCTTGGGGATCAGAATCTTTGGTTAAATAACCAAATGCCCCCATACGCATGACCTTGGCTGGAATAGGGTTCTCTTTATGCACAGATAATACTATCACCCGGGTATTTTCACTGAAACGTAAGATTTGTCTCGTAGCCTCAAGCCCACCAATCCCCGGCATACTCATATCCATTAATACCAGGTCTGGGCTATTTTTACGGCAAAATTTCACCGCATTTTCCCCCGTGGTAGCCTCCCCCACCACAAGAAAGTCCTGTATATCTTCTAAAATTCGTCTAATACCTGTTCTGACCAATTCATGATCATCAACCAACAACATTGTTATCAAGCAGCTATGCTCCTAATACAGAGTAATTCTTCGCAAAGCGGTGATTAAATATCACATAAAACGAAATAAATTTCAGCAACCTATTTGGTTTTAAAGTGTTTTTTTTGCACCCTTTAAGGTACACGTCGTTAAACGTGTGCTTATCGGTAGAAATGGGTACTTAATCTGTTCCAACCGATTATGGTATCTTTTAAACCTTGACCAATATTTTTTGCACAGCAATGCTTAACCTGACAATAGATGATCCACCTGTTGCTACAACCATCCACAGGCTTTGGAGCACTTGGTTCGCCCCCACAACGACAACGGTTGGGGACTTGAATAACCGACATTTCTTGCATTTGACTATGCTCTCGATCCATTTACCTAACCCAACAATCACTAAACACTCCTAAAAATCAAGCATAAAGGAAGTCACCTTATAATGTCACGGTTATATTCATTGATGTCGTACTAGGAGCATTGATAAACGAGTAATTTAACAATTTGGTTTCTGACGAGCGACTTGATAAGTAGTGGTAAATAAATAACAGGGATTTCTAATAGGGCAGATGCAGATAGCGAGGGATATACTCAGATACGTCCCTGTACCTGACGCTTCGCGCGCCGGGGGCGGTAGTGAATGCTCCCAACGTTCGCTCGAACCACGGGGGATCTCACCCTCACTATAGATTTTTTATTTGAGACATAAAAAAACCCACAATGTGTGTGGGTTTTTCTAATGTGGCGGATAGCGAGGGATTCGAACCCCCGGTAGGTTTGACCCTACGTCTGATTTCAAGTCAGGTGCATTAAACCGAGCTCTGCCAGCTATCCAAATTTTGTTGTACTACTTTTATAACAAAACCCTATATTGCGGGGCCAAGTTAATAATATGGCGGAGAGGGAGGGATTCGAACCCACGGTAGGTTTGACCCTACGTCTGATTTCAAGTCAGGTGCATTAAACCAAGCTCTGCCACCTCTCCGAATTGAGGGGCCGAATAATAGTAACGTTTGAGGTTCTTGTAAAGGCTTAATTTGCTAAAACGATTCAAGTGAACACAAAACCATCAGTATGCTGGTATTTACATCTACTTACGAATAATGCTGATAATTCGCAGCACCAGCACTTGAAAAAGAGAACGAAACACCATACAACTGCATAGTAGTCCTATACCCTAGTTTTATTAACGTCACTTTACCTATTGGAGTTTACAATGGAACAACGATCAACCTTTAGCAATACCGCACAACCTTCGGTGCTGCAAACCAACAAGGTCTTGCGCAATACCTATATGCTATTGGCAATGACTTTAACCTTCAGTGCAATTTGTGCAGCCGTAACCAGCGCCATAGGTATTGGTCCTGGCATGGCATTAGGCATGAATCTCGCCGCGTTAGTGATGATATTTTTTCTCAACAAAGCCGCACAAAGCTCTATGGGCATTTTGTTTGTATTTGCTTTTACCGGTTTATTGGGCGGTTCTCTCGGCTACACCCTTAATTATTATGCTGGCATGCAAGGTGGTTCTGAAATAATCATGCAAGCCTTTGGAGCAACCGCACTGGTATTCTTCGGGCTATCTGGCTATGTGTTAACCACTAAAAAAGACTTCTCCTTTATGGGAGGTTTTTTAATAGTCGGGCTGATTGTGGCAGTGGTCGCTTCACTGGCAAACATCTTCTTTCAAATACCGGCTCTAAGCATGGCGGTAAGTGCGGCGATAGTGTTCATCATGTCAGGTTTTATTCTGTATGACACCAGCCGCATCATCAATGGCGGCGAAACCAATTATATTCGCGCCACTGTGTCCATGTATCTGAGCATATACAACTTGTTCATTTCCATACTGCATCTGCTAGGTATATTCGGCGGCGATGATTAACATTCGTTGAACCAACGCTAACACCCCGCTGGTCGGGGTGTTTTTATTTGTATATACCCAAAATCATTGAAGTTGCAGCTAGGCGGCAAAGGAGCTCAGCCCCATGAGCTGAGACCGACTAAGTGCAACGCGGTTGGCAAAAGTGGTGAGTCACAGTAGCCAACAACGCTGTAGCTTCAAGGGTGACGGGTATACGTTAATTTGGTATAGTCTTCACTATATGGCTTCATTTAGTTTATTGGTTACCCACCCTCCTTTTGATCATCAACATGCGTATAGCGCATACCGATTCGCTTTGTCTGCCATACAGTCAAGCCACCACATTAATGGTGTGTTCTTCT
>JBKEFM010000209.1:0-6839 GCA_046709505.1 Paraglaciecola sp.
GCTGCGAATGCCACTACAGGCGTCAAGGGTTGTGCGCATAAGGTAACTGCCGCACTTTTTATTTGCCCTTTGCGGTGTTGAATAGCCTGCTGGTTATCCAAGGCCAGCCGTTCAAGTCCCTCTACATCTTGCAAGCGACGTCCTAACAATAATCGCGTTAACATCCTTACTCTCCCGCCGAGCCAGATACGCTTGGCTGTTGCAGGTTCATGGTAATAGCTGACCAACTTCTGCCCAGGCTCACCTGCTTAAGTAAAGCGCGAATAGTACTGACGATAACGAATATAGCACCGACATTGAGGAACATCACCGCCGTACTGATCCATGCCCAATGAATACCGAGTTTAAACAGACTCAGTGCCAACACCACATTTATGATTATCCAGATAGTTGAAATAACGGCAACGAACAACAACAAGCCTGCCAGCACCAGTAGTAGTGCCCGCACCGACAACCGCCATTCACGACCAGCAAGAGCTTTACCAAGCAGCAATTGCTGCTTGTAGCGTTCCACTGCATCCGTTGCAGCAACAATGATCTGGGTTACCAGGTCAACAGATGGTGACTCGGTTTGTTGCTCACTGCTTTGGTCGTTGTCGTGCGCCGCCATCAGTTTTAACGCTTGCGAAATAAAGCAGTGAGTAACATGCCTGCAGCAAAGGCAATACCCACGGTAGCGACAGGGTTCTCGACAGCAAAACGACCGACTGCTGAACCCGCCCACTGTTTTTTAAGCTTATCTTGGGTTTCACTGAGAGCTTCTGCCGAACGATGAGCTTTGTCACGTATAGCCTGCTCCGCTTTAGCGGCCTTCTCAGCGACAGTATCAACTGAGTCATGCAATACGTCTTGCGCCTTTTTTGACAGCAGCGCATCTGTATTAGTATTAGTATTACCTGAAGTTGCCTTTACCTTTTCCATGATGATTTCCTTTAAGCTATATGCCCTGACCAAATTGGCTTTTGGCAAGTTAATGAGAACATAAGTATTGGGAGAATTGTTTTCTCCAAACCCTCTGTAAATGTTTAATTCAATGCCCATGTAGCATAAACATATTCCCTAGACATTCCCTTGATCTATAGCAAGCCTTATGCAAAAAGCCCAAAATTTTACCCCGCATGTATGCCTATTGACTTAGCTGCTGCAATGCCAAATAACAAAATACAGGCTAGGTATAGCCATGGATATAATCATTACAAACGCCTCTTATTACGAATATTTCATACTCAAAAAGAAAGCAGTAATAAGCCAGCCTTTCATTGCTGCCTTAAAGCAGTCACCAGAAAAGCGGCCCACTGGCATAACCGCTAAGGATGGGAAACCGATTTATCCACCGCACTTGCCTTGGATCGTCCGGTCAGGGCAATACGCATAGCGGTTTCCACGTCGATATTTAATGGCGTAACCTTGTTACGATCTATATATAGGGTGTAGCCACCAATTTGATAACTAAAGGGAATATACACGCCGATTTTTTCGGCGTTTTTAAACAGGCTCTGCGCCCCATCGTGATTAGTGACAAAGCCGATGAGGTGAATGCTGTCACTGATCTCAACCGACACCACAGATTGCATTTTCTGCTGTTTACCGACATTCACCAGGTTCACCGCATCCTGAATGGTCCCGTAAAAAGTTTTTACCAGAGGGATGTGTTCAAACAGATTACCGCTCCAACGCAACAATACCCGTACCGCATAGGCATTAACCACTAAGCCGGCCACAAATAAAATCAGTATTCCTGTGAACAGACCTAATCCTGGAAAATATAGATGGGCAGGAATAATAGGGGTGAGAGCCCTTTCCACTGTTGTAATAAGCCAATACAGAGCATAGATCGTCAGTGATATCGGTACGATAGCTAACAGTCCCTGTATCACCAGGATCATAATTTTCTTAATCATTACGCAATATCTCAATCGTTAATTTTTTATACGCTGCTAGTGAGTGTCTGCCATGGATAATTTACAGGTAACCTGGCAATACACCCTAACTTTGGGGCCTATGAATATTTGGTTGTTCCACCGAGAGCACTAGCCAAGGGTCAGTCTTATTTTTTAAGCCAATGTCATTGGCAAATTTTCTTTAACACTAAGTACCATCCGTAACTTACTGGGTTAGCCATCGTCAATCAACTTATTAGCGGTTTTTGGGTATAAAATACGGCAACAAAACCAGCCCTATAGCCGTAATACATACCAACAATATGAGAACTTTTTTTGCGTTCAACTTATTGTTGGTAAATAGGATCATATCGTCATGGGTCAAGCCAAGTCGCTGACCTGCAGCGCTTATTATTTAACATTAGCCGATTGTTTAGTGCACGCAAGCCTAATGGCAGCTAGCCCATGGTACCAGACAAGCTAAGCCCAAAGATTTGCACTGGGATTAAAGAATACACTCATGTGTCCGCTAGTGAACTCTTTTTATAAGAAAAAGCGCCAAACGGCCCCCATAGGAATACCCACTAAACAAGTGTTTAATCCGCTCTTCATGCTTAATCTTGATTAACGGCCACAACCCTGTAACGTTTAACGCTACAGCTGCAACAAATGTGGGTAAACGGGTCGTAAATAATAAATACACAGATTAAGTAATCCTTAACATTCCATCGGCATTATGCTCATATACAAGGGCTGTAAATATACTGTAGTTACCATTAGCTGGCCTTATATAACGTGAAAAAAACAACATATCTCCTTATTTTTTGCGCTACTCAGTCATGTTGTAGCCTGATGGCTAAGGCCGCGACTATTTTACCCGGTCCCTGCCCTCGCCTGCAGACCCAAAATCAGGATGGGAATGCACCGGGTCCTGTAAAAATCGGCACCGTAGACAAGATAAACATCGATACTCGGGCCATTTTTGAAGAAAGCGACCCAGACACCATTGCCTTGCACCGGTTTGCCAACTGGATGCATTACGATACTCGGAAAAGTGTAGTTGAACGCCTGTTACCCTTTAAGGCAGGCGGTGTAGTTTCAGACTTTGAATTGGCCGAAGCGGAGAGGATATTACGCAAAGAGAGCTACCTGCGAGATGCGAACGTAACAGCCGTAAGGGATTGTGATGGCAACACCCAGGTAGACGTTACGACCTGGGATAACTGGTCTTTGCTTCCCACCTTCAGCTTTGGCCGCAAAGGCGGCGAAAACAAGCTGGCCCTGGGCTTTGATGAAGACAACTTATTGGGCACAGGTATACGTACCACAGTACGCTATAAAAAAGATGATCAACGCTCGGGTTACCAAGTGGATTTCAGATCACCGGTACCCTATTTATCCCATGCCACTATATCCACACGCTTAATGGATAACGATGACGGCCAATTGGTGCAAGTGATACTGAATGATCCTTTTTATCAAAGCTCAACCCAGCACATGTTTAATGTCCACTATGAAACCGATCAACGCACCGAACGTGTGTACCAAAATGGCGGAACCCGCAATCGATTTGCCCTTGATCATGATTTCCAGCAATTCACCTATGGCAAGCTACTGCAACATAACTTACAGGGTGATGATTACGGCGACGTGCTGCGTTTAACTACTGGGGTAACGCTGGATCGCACCCGTTTTGCCTTACCGGGGTTTGAACAAACAGCACAAGATCCCCTCTTTTTACCCCAGGATAGGGACTACCTTTACCCCTGGTTAGGCCTGGAATATCGCCAGGCCGAATTCAAAGTTATGTCTAATGTCTATCTGATTGAGCAAAACGAAGATTTTAATTTGGGCTGGCATCACAGCATGCGTTTCGGCGTAGATGTCAACACACAACAAACCGACTCCCGCCTGTTTCATTTGAACTTTGACAGTAGAAAGGGTTATCAGTGGCAAGATTATTTACTGTTATTATCAGCCCAGGGGGAGAGTGTCTTTGATGGCGACCAACATAATCAGCTAAAATTTAAGGTTAGCGCCGAGCATTTTTATCGTTTAGACGAAACCTGGTCACTGTATAGCAAACAAAGTCTGACGACGTCTGCCCAGCAGTTTCTCGACCAACCTGTGGTTATAGGTGGCGACAGCGGTGCTCGTGGCTACCCATTGCAATACCAACACGGCGAGCATAGCGCTTTACTCAATGCAGAAATACGTATCTACCCCAAATACAATCTGTATAAGTTATTTGATATCGCCATGGTAGCTTTTGCCGATGCAGGCCGCGCCTGGGGGGGAGATGAAGGCATATTTAATGAATCTGACGCAATACTAGCCAGTATTGGCGTCGGTGCCCGTATCTATGCCAGTCGTTCAAGCCATCACAATGTTGTTCATATAGACTTCGCTAAACCCTTGGTCAGCTCAGAATTTGTCGACAGTTGGGAGTGGCGCCTACAAGTGAAAAACAGTTTTTAATCTTTAATACTGGCAACTGCCCAGCTTAAGGGGCTAAATCGAGCCATTGCCCTACTGGTAAATTCCCAAGGCTGTATTCACCAAATTGTTCCCGGTGCAGGGCCTCAACATGGTAACCACAGGCCGCGAACATGCGCCGGATCTGGTGATATTTACCCTCATTTAAGGTCACCAGGGCGGTCACTTCATCGATCATTTCCAGCTTGGCGGGTAGGCATAAATCAATTTCATTTTCCAGCTCTACGCCTTGGGCAAACTCCTCAACCACTTCATCGGTTAAGGCTTTATCCAAAGTCACTCTATAGATTTTGGCCACGTGTTTTTTGGGTGACGTTAAGCGATGCACCAGGGCAGATTGATCCGTGACTAAAATCAAGCCGCTGGTGTCTTTATCCAGTCTCCCTATGCTCACCACTTGGGGCTTACGGTCTTGCCATCTTGGAGGCAGCAAATCGTAAATCCGTAACCCTTCATTGCTGTCATGGGTACAGACATAACCCAAAGGTTTATGCAGCATAACCAGCAGATCACGGGGATGCTCCAGAGGCTCGCCATCCACTAAAACCAGCGCAGTATCAACCTTTGTCGCCGCACTTTTTGGCAATTCCCCTGCTACGGTGACCCGTTTATCACGAATAAAATAACGGGCCTCTCTGCGACTGCAATAGCCTAAATTACTGAGTGTTTGATCCAGGCGTTTGAGGGTGGCCATGAGAAATTCCTGTTATTGAGAGAATAAACCTGTGCTCAACATGTAGATATTTTTAGCTCAGATAACTAAGCGCCAACATCGATATTGAGCGGTAATTTTGCCGCAGGATTATGTCATATCGCCAGTCAATACCAAGCATATTTACCGACCTAGTTTGAGGGAGCTAAAAAAGTTGCTGTAAACGACACATATTAACTCCCCTCGGAGGATCACATCTCTAGATGATGAATTTAAACATCACTATGGGGGCCAAATACTTCATAGTGAATTTGCGCATCTTTTACGCCTAAATCCAGTAACTGGTTTTTAATTAATTTCATAAAACCGCTTGGCCCACAGATATAAATATTACCACTGGTGAGGGGCAGTTCCTGTGCCAAAGGCCCCAGGTTAATCAGGCCACTCAATACGTTGTCCTGCTCCAGAGTATTATCGGCGTACCAACTGTAAGAGTGAAGCAGTGGTGTGCTGTTTTTCAAATCACTCACACGGTGGCTAAACGAGTGCTGCTGTGCATTTTCGCAGGCATATAAAAAATGGACTGGTGTTTGCGGGTGACTCTCCACTCGCGCTTCAAGCATCGACATCATGGGTATTAAACCCACACCCGCGTAAATTAGCACAGTAGGTAAATGACTGGTCTGTAAAAAAAGTCACCTGCCGGTGGCAGTCAATCAAGCACATCATCTTGCTCGACCGACTCATGCAAATAGTTCGAGACTATACCATCCACGTCGCCTTTTTCAGGCTTTACACTGATGCGATACGTCGCTGAATTGGCTTTATCTGACAAGGAGTATTGGCGCATTTCCACATATTCACTGTGTTTAGGTTGTACCTTAATGCCTAAGTATTGTCCCGGTTTATAACCAACAACCGGTTTACCATCCACAGGAGTCAGTACAAAGCTGGTCACTAACGATGATTCGGGGGGGTTACTCAACACTTTGAACTGACGGGGACCTAACCAAACACCTTCAGCCTTTTCGGTTTGAGAATATAAATCCTCTTCACGGTTAATAAATATATTCGCTAAGGCGCCATAGGCTTCTGTCCATGCCTGCTCCACGTCAGGGGTGAAATCTTCGGGCGCAAGTTCACGTAGGATTTCTATCAGATGATGGCCCACAATATCGTAATGCTGGGGTTGAATAAAAAAACTGGTATGTTTATGGGCTACCCGTTCTACGGTTTTGCCCAAGGCAGGTAAGTTATCAATATTTTTGGCATAGGCTGCAATCGCCCTAAACAGGGCGAACTGTTGGCGACCATTGATTTGATTAGCCATATTGAATATGTTTTTAAGCTCGGGATTGTGGCTAAACATACGCTGATAGAAATGATCGGTGATTGCGACACCCGCAGATTCCAGCAAAGGAATGGTGCTTTTTTGCCTGTATTTTTCCTGCCCTGTCGGCAACGCTTGTTTAGCCTTATTTGGTAAGGCCCCGTTATTGCCAAGCGGTGTCGACGGTTTGGAACAAACACACCATCACAAATTCATCGGGAATGAATTTGGACAACCGAAGGGCGATGAATAAGGATATTCATCATCGAAACGCGTTTTTCCATAATTATCTTGGGCATATACGCCATCGAGGTAGAGCATATGAAGATCTCTTGATATTGAAGCAAACAGCAATAGTGAAATGCCTGATAGGTTTAATGGTTTAATGGTTTAATGGTTTAATGGTTTAATAAACATGCAGGACAAAATTAGTCAGCTTGTGGTTAATGAAAATATATACTGACAAATTTGCAGCAGCTTG
>JBKEFM010000210.1:0-6815 GCA_046709505.1 Paraglaciecola sp.
TAATTGCAACTATTCGATTAAATCGACTATAACTTTCTTATTTTAGCCATATTAATCTGTTTCTTGTAAACATATAGTAGAGGTCAATTGTTGAGTTTTGGGTAAACATGATTAAAAATTCACAGGCTGGTTACGGATGGCTAGCGATTACTATACATTGGATTTCAGCTTTGGTAGTGATTGCCATGTTCGCTGCAGGCTGGTGGATGGTAGAGCTGGACTATTATAGCACCTGGTATAAGACTGCACCTTTGTATCATAAAAGTACGGGAATATTACTGTGCATACTTACCCTTGCCAGGCTAGCTTGGCGGTTCAGCCAGATTTCGCCTCGAAAATTAGGCCGCAATTGGGAAAAAAAAGCTGCCAAAGCTACACATATAGCGCTGTATCTGATAATTTTCTCCCTCTTTTGTAGTGGCTATTTAATCTCTACTGCCGATGATCGTGGTATTGATGTTTTTAACTGGTTCACCTTGCCTTCACTAGGTAAATTATTTGAACATCAAGAAGATTTGGCTGGAATACTTCATGAATGGCTAGCCTATTCCTTAATCGGCTTGGCCATTTTACATGCTCTGGCAGCGTTAAAGCACCATTTTTTTGATAAAGACCAAACCCTTAGCAGAATGCTAAGGCCAATAACCAAATACAAGGAATAAAAATGAAAAAATCACTTTTAGCCATAGGCTTATTAGCCCTGATATCGGGCAGTGTATTGGCAGCAGACTATGCAGTAGACAATGCAGGGGCACACGCTTCAATCAACTTTAAAATAAAACACTTGGGCTTTTCCTGGCTAACCGGTCGTTTTAATACCTTCGATGGCAAATTCAACTACGATCCGGCTAAGCCTGAAGAAGCCAAGATAGTGATTAATATTGATACTGACAGTGTTGATTCAAATCACGCTGAGCGTGATAAACATTTGCGTAGCGACGATTTTTTACATTCCAGCAAATATCCTAAAGCGAAATTTGTCAGTAAAAAAATAGAAGACGTGGGGGGCGAAAAGCTTAAAATTTACGGTGATTTCACCCTCCATGGTATTACCAAATCCATAGTCATCGCCGCAACAAAAATTGGGGAAGGCACCGATCCATGGGGTGGTTACCGTGTCGGTTTTGAAGGTACTACACGGATTGCCATGGCTGATTACGGCATCACTAAAAACCTGGGCCCGGCATCAACCCATGTAGAATTATCGTTTAATATAGAAGGTATTAAACAATAAATAACAGCCAGAAAATTTAACCAAGCCCACTCATGTAGTGGGCTTTTTTTTATCTAAAAACCCTTAGCTTATGTCATTATACCGACAGTAATAATCTTACAATGGACAGGTAAATGAAAACAATAGGCTTAATTGGCGGTATGAGTTGGGAATCAACGGCGAGTTATTATCGGGCGATAAACGTGGAAGTTAAAGTCAGGCTAGGCGGATTACACTCGGCGAAAATAGTCCTGGTCAGCGTTGATTTTGCCGAGATTGCCGAGTATCAACAAGCGGGAGATTGGCAACTGGCCGCGCAGTTACTCAGTACAGCGGCTTTAAGTTTACAGGCCGCTGGTGCTGATTTTTTCATTATTTGCACCAACACTATGCATAATGTGGCTGATACTATTCAAGGGACAGTGGATATCCCCATGCTGCATATTGCCGATGCTACAGGGCAACAGTTGCGTAGTGAAGGAATAACAAACGTCGCATTATTAGGGACTAAATTCACCATGCAACAGGCATTCTATAAATCACGCTTACAAGACAAATTTGCGATTGATGTCATAGTACCTACAGCTCTGGAGCAAGATATTATTCACCAGGTGATTTACGATGAATTATGTCTGGGTAAAATCCTGGACGAATCCCGTCGCCAGTTCGTTAAAATCATTGAAAGTCTGCATCGCAAAGGAGCCCAAGGTGTGATCCTCGGATGCACGGAAATAGCGCTTTTGGTACAACAAAATCATACCCAGGTGCGCCTTTACGACACAACACGCATACATGCCCAGGCCGCAGTCGAACTCGCGCTAAGCTGACCATATTACGGCACTGAAGTCGACACGTCTAAGTCCACTGTTTCTGTTAGCAGACATATCTGTTTACATCTGTCAAAGAACCAACAGGATGCACCACGGTCGAAAATAGACAAAGTTAATAAGGAAAGCCTAATTATGTATACATCAAATAAACACTTATTGCATAACGTAAAGCAAATCATTCGCCACAATAGTGGCTTTATCCTCTTTATTTTTTTAATGTTTGCGACCCGCAGCTCTTTTGCAGATTGGTATATTGTACCAACAGGTTCGATGCAGCCAACTATTGTTGAGGGTGATAGAATTTTGGTTAATAAAATGGCCTATCGTTTGGAATTGCCCTTTACCGATATCTCACTGATGGAAACCGGCTCCCCTGAACGTGGCGACATTGTAGTATTTAATTCACAAGCGGCCGATAATCGCCTGGTAAAAAGGCTGATTGGTTTGCCTGGTGATAAAATCGCCATGCGCAATAATCAACTGTTTATAAATGGTACTCCACTGGTGTATGCAAACATTGATGGCCGTGAAACCGAGCAGTTAGACAAGATAAATCATCAGCTTCAATTTATTGCTGTAGCGCAGCCGGCCGATAACTTCGCCCCTGTTGTGGTACCAGACGATCACTATTTGGTTCTGGGGGATAACCGCAACAATAGCGCTGATTCAAGGTTTATTGGTTTTATACCTGCCGCAGAGCTGCAAGGTAAGGCCATTAAAGTATTGGTATCACTCGATGCCGACAACTACTATCTTCCGCGCACTGAGCGCAGTTTTACACCATTGATTTAATACTACTCTATTTACGGTTCAAAACCTTTACCGGCGCTGTTGAGATAAGCCAACTCTGCAGCGCTGGATCAGGGTCAAAGGACTTGATTAAGATGAGAAAAGTACTAAAAGTTGAGAAGAAAGTCACTGTGTTATTTTGCAAAAGTCTCGCCACTGCCGCGAAAAATATTGCGACTCATTTGATCAAGTAAAGTGATCAAAGCGAAACAACCGTGGGGACTTTGCTTTCAATACTGGTATTACCCCGGCGCTGCGCGCAAGCAAGGTATGTTTGAAGCGGTCGCAAATCAGTGCGTCCGTCTCAGCCGAGGAGGAACACCACATAGGCCTATATTCTGCTGAGTTTTCGAGTCTTTTATCTGTGAAAATAAAAAAAGAGTATGTCATCAAAATTTCTTACGTTCACTTAAACCTTAAATTATCCTTATTTATCAATAATTTCAATTTTTATTGAAAATAAATTAGTATTTTTTATTGAAAATAATGATTACCGTCCTCAGATATAGTTTGTGGTCGCCGAAAGGGGTCACAGAACGCCGCCGCTAGTCGGGGCATATAATCAACATATTGCTTTACAACAAGGATATGCAAAATGCGTAACATTGATCTCTCTCCACTATATCGTTCGTTCATTGGTTTTGACCACTTGGCTTCAATGATCGATTCTGCGTCAAAAAATGAAAAACAGTCCACTTACCCGCCTTACAATATAGAGTTGCTGGCAGAAGATAAGTATCGGATAACTATGGCTGTGGCCGGATTTTCTAAAGATGAAGTTTCTATAGAAGTGCAAGAAAACACCTTGCAGGTTAGCGGTAATAAAACGTCTAACGACGAAGAACGTAAATTCCTTCACAAAGGCATTTCAGCACGAAATTTCGAACGTAACTTCCAATTAGGCGACCATGTAAAAGTGCTGGCCGCAGATATGGAAAACGGCTTGCTACACGTTGATCTTGAGCGAGTAGTCCCTGAGGCAAAAAAACCTAGGAAAATTGAAATTGGCCGTCAGTTAATCGGAAATAAAGAATAACTGCCCAAACTGCAAGTCTGTTCCCTGTGAATAAAAACGGCGCCTAGTGAGCGCTGTTTTTTTATGCTGAATAAACGTCAGAATTAGTATAATACGGTCAGGTTAAGTACTGCCGCCATAATCATCGCAACGAATGTCAATAACATACCCGCGACTCTTTGCCAACTCGCGCCTGTATGACGCCCCAAGCCAAAAGAATGGATCAGGCGACCGAAAAGAAGGGTTGTACCAATCAGGTGCAGAAAAAGTTCATCAGTACTGTTAATTTCGGCAATCAACAGCATCACTAGCACAAGAGGAACATATTCACTGAAATTGCCATGTGCTCGGATAAACTGCAAAAAGTGCTTGTCGCCACCATCGCCTAAAGATATTTTCTTATTTCGCCGGTTTACAATAACCAGGACCGACAAATACAAAAATAACATAGCCAGAAGCCCGGCATAAAAAGCAGTGATAGGTGTATACATATTCATTAGCCCATTCAGTTAAAATCTGGTACACAATTGTCTGGCTACAAAAAAGCCCACGTTAACAGTGGGCTTTAACTATACGCTATTTACTATAGCTTAACCGAGTAGTTCACCCAGATGATTGCTCACCACTTCAACCGTTCTTGTGCCATTTATTTTATGATATGCACAGTGACCAGACTCAGCCTCTGCACTGTAGTACTCAATTAATGGCTTGGTTTGATCGTGGTAGATAGCCAATCGATTACGTACCGTAGATTCTTGATCGTCTGGACGCACAACCAGGTCCTCCCCGGTTTGATCATCTTTACCTTCCACTTTTGGCGGATTGTATTGACAGTGATATACACGACCAGAAGCAGGATGAACACGACGACCACCCATACGTTCAACTATGACTTCATCAGGCACATCAAATTCGATAACATGATCGACCTTGATGCCTGCATCCTTCATGGCATCAGCTTGAGGGATAGTGCGTGGGAAGCCGTCTAACAAGAAACCATTTTCACAGTCTTGCTCAGCGATACGTTCTTTGACCAAACCAATGATGAGCTCATCAGAAACCAGCTTGCCCTCATCCATAACACGTTTAGCTGCCATACCTAGATCGGTGCCTGCCGTTATCGCGGCACGTAACATGTCGCCGGTAGAAATTTGCGGTATACCGTACTTACCCATTAAAAACTGAGCTTGAGTCCCTTTCCCGGCACCAGGAGCACCAAGAAGAATAATACGCATATTTTCTCCCCTCACCTTATTATAAAGTTATAAAATTCAGTGCCAAACTTTACACATTCGGCCTTTTAGTTACAAGATGTATAAGACCTATGTCTTAATTCAACAATGGAAACATAGATTAAAATGTAATATACACAAAAAATGGGCTAAAAAGCCCATTTTTTTACGTTAACTACAGCAATTTACGCTTATTTGGCCAAGTTCATTAACAGCTTGTTTAGTTTCTGTACAAAGCTTGCTGGGTCTTTCAGGCTTCCCTGCTCAGACAATGCGGCTTGGTCAAACAACACCTCGGTCCACTGACCAAATTGCTCCTCATCTTGCACGTCTGCCAGCAATTTGACTAATTGATGTTCTGGGTTAAGCTCGAAATGATACTGCGCCTCAGGTACTGGTTGCCCTGCAGCTTGCATCAGTTTGATCATCTGTGTAGTCATGCCGTTTTCGTCAGCTACGATACAAGCTGGTGAATCTGTCAGGCGGTGAGTAAACTTGACCCCAACAACCCTGTCACCTAAGACGGTTTTAACGCGCTCGACTACGCCCTCAACTTGCTTTTCTGCGTCTTCTTGAGCCTTTTTGCTCTCTTCGTCTTCTAACTCACCTAAATCCAGGGCGCCATGGGTAATGGATTGGAAAGATTTGCCGTCAAATTCTGTCAAATGTGACATCAACCATTCATCGACTCGGTCTGACATTAACAATACTTCAATGCCCTTCTTACGGAATATTTCCAAATGAGGACTGGATTTAGCGGCCTTGTGGTTATCGGCGGTTATATAGTAGATTTTGTCCTGGGCTTCTTTCATTCTGCCCACATAATCTGCTAGCGACACAGTCTGTGCATCACTATCTTCATGGGTAGAAGCAAAACGCATTAAACCGGCTATTTTTTCTTTGTTAGCAAAATCTTCTGCTGGGCCTTCTTTTAATACGTTACCAAACTCAGACCAGAAGCCCTGGTAAGCCTCGGGTTCATTTTTGGCGATGCGGTCAAGCATTTGCAATACACGTTTGGAGCAGCCCTGGCGTATCGCCTGGGTGACCTTATTGTCTTGCAAAATTTCTCGGGACACATTTAACGGTAAATCATTTGAATCCAGTAAGCCTTTGACGAAGCGCAAATAGGTTGGCATAAACTGTTCAGCATCATCCATGATAAAGACACGATGTACATATAGCTTTAAGCCGTGTTTCTGATCACGATTCCACATATCAAAAGGTGCTTTGGCAGGAATATATAACATGCTGGTATATTCTGTTTTGCCTTCTACTTTATTGTGTGACCAGACCAGAGGATCGCCGAAGTCATGGGAAATATGCTTGTAAAACTCTTTATATTCTTCGTCACTGATGTCGGACTTATCTCGTGTCCAAAGAGCAGTGGCTTTGTTAACTGCTTCCCAATGGCCAGGTATTGCAGGGATTTTCTCGTCATCCTGCCCTTCACTTTCCGGCACTTCGTCTTGATACATCATCACTGGAATGCTGATGTGATCCGAGTACTTGCTAACAATAGAACGCAAACGCGATTCATCAGAGAATTCTTTCTCTTCTTCGCGTAAATGCAGGGTTATCTCTGTGCCACGTTCAGGTTTTTCAATATCGGCAACAGTAAAGTCACCCTCACCTGCAGATGTCCACTCCACGCCCTTGCTGGCGTCATCACCGGCAGCACGAGAACGGACACTAACTTTGTCGGCCACGATAAAGGCTGAATAAAAGCCGACGCC
>JBKEFM010000211.1:0-6709 GCA_046709505.1 Paraglaciecola sp.
ACCGGAGATGCATAACCGGCAATCATTTCAGTGATTTCTTTTTTCAACTCAGCAGGTTGCTGGTCAAAATTAAGTAGCGCCTTAGGGTGAATGCCTATCATCCGATTGATAATAAATTCCAACCGCGCCAGGCCCACACCTTCGTTGGGCAGACGGGCAAAATCAAAGGCTCGATCCGGATTACCTACGTTCATCATGACCTTTAAAGGTAATTCTGGCATAGAATCTATACGGGAAGTGATTACGTCAAAACCTAATACATCACCGTAAATAAAACCTGTGTCGCCCTCTGCACATGACACCGTAATTTTGTCGCCATTGGCGATAAGATCCGTGGCGTTACCACAACCCACTACTGCGGGTATGCCTAATTCACGCGCTATGATGGCAGCATGACAGGTACGTCCACCGCGATTGGTGACAATGGCCGACGCCTTTTTCATGATCGGCTCCCAATCGGGGTCGGTCATGTCAGTTACCAGTACATCGCCCGCCTGGATCATGTGCATATCATTAACTGAACCTAAAACCTTGGCTACACCGGCACCAATTTTATGGCCGATTGAACGTCCTTCACAGACGATATTAGCCTTGCCATGCAAACGAAATCTTTCTATAACTTGAATGTCTTCGCGACTGCGAACCGTTTCTGGCCGAGCCTGTACGATATAGAGTTTACCGTCCAGACCGTCTTTAGCCCATTCTATGTCCATGGGACGTTGATAATGCTTTTCGATGATAACGGCTTGCTTGGCAAGTTCTTGCACTTCATTATCGGTTAAGGAAAATTTCAGACTGTCAGCGCGCTCTATATCGACAATTTCAACTTGTTTGCCATGGTTGAGGTCATCGGAGTAAATCATCTTGGTTAATTTACTGCCTAGATTTCGACGCACTACAGCCGGGAAGCCTTTTTCCATCGTAGGTTTATGCACATAAAATTCATCGGGGTTGACCGCCCCTTGTACCACCATTTCACCCAGACCGTAGGATGAAGTGATAAATACCACATCTTCAAAACCGGACTCTGTATCAATAGAAAACATCACACCTGATGCAGCACAATCGCTGCGTACCATACGCTGAATACCCGCAGACAAAGCCACACCTTTGTGATCGTATCCCTGGTGCACACGATAAGAAATGGCCCGGTCATTAAACAAAGAGGCATACACGTACTTGATGGCTACCATCACCGCATCGATGCCTTTTACATTCAAAAAGGTTTCTTGTTGACCGGCAAAAGAAGCATCGGGCATATCTTCAGCCGTAGCGGATGAGCGCACTGCAAAAGAAGCTTCTTCACCCGCGTCCCCTTGTAAGGTTTTAAAGGCGGTCGTGATATCCGCTTCCAGCCCAGGCAGAAACGGAGTATCAATGATCCATTGACGAATAGTTGCCCCGGCCACACCCAAGGCGGGAATATCTTCTACATCGAGACTATCAAGCAATACGTGAATGCGATCTTCTAATCCGCTTTGCTCGAGAAAAAGGTTAAACGCATAGGCCGTGGTTGCAAATCCCCCCGGGACCTGGACGCCAGCATTTGAAAGGTTGGAAATCATCTCCCCAAGAGAAGCATTTTTTCCGCCAACTACGCCTACATCGCTCATGCCTAATTGCTGATACCAAAGCACATTTTCTTGCATTTAATTCCTCTCCAAGATGAATTCAATTAAGTGAGCTGCCAACAGTGACAAACCCGGATTGTTAGTCAACAATGTCGCTCCCCAGTCCGTTAAAAAATATATATTTCTCAAGTGACTAGCTTTTTGCTGGGGGGATTTTAGAATGCGGGTCGTTAGAAAGTAAAATCTTATTTATTTCTGTAATTAAATTACTACATTGTTAAGGAATTGTTATGCGTGCTGCTTATTATATTTCAGATGGAACTGCCATAACTTCCGAGGTTTTTGGGCATGCTTTGCTGTCATTGTTCACGATCGAGTTCGAACACATCACTATTCCCTTCGTCGAAACAGTTGAACATGCAAAAGAGGTAGTGCAACAAATATCTGAAAGTTTTCAAGATGACAAACAACGACCTTTGGTTTTTTACACTGTCGTCAATACCGATGTGCGCAAAATCATCTCTAAATCAGTGGGCATAAACTACAATTTTCTCGATCAGTTTGTCGCCCCTCTGGAAATAATTTTAGGGGTGCCTTCCAAGCCAGAAAAACATCGAACCCATAGTATTCACGAGAAAACCTATGACATCAGAATTGAGGCTGTTAACTATGCCCTGGCGAACGACGATGGGGCAAATATTCGTGACTACGAACAAGCGGATATTATCCTGGTAGGCGTGTCACGCTCAGGCAAAACGCCCACTAGTTTGTATTTGGCTTTGCAATACGGCATCAAAGCGGCCAATTACCCATTTACCGAAGAAGATATGGGCGACATATTACGTTTACCCCCCAGTCTGCGCCACTGCAAGCACAAGCTGTTTGGATTAACCATTGAGGCGGATCGCTTGCACCAAATTCGTTCCGAACGTCGGGCAAACAGCCGCTATGCCTCTATGGCGCAGTGCCGATTGGAATTACGGGAAGTGGAAAATCTGTATCGCAAAGAAAAAATTCCTTTTCTCAATAGCACCTGTTTTTCAATTGAAGAAATTTCAGCGAAAATATTGGCAACCACAGGGCTGCAACGTAAGAAATACTAAAGCTAATCACAATGTCCCCCTATGGGTGCCTAATCAATGCGACCTGGATAGCGTGTAGCGAAAATAATAGGAGCCCTTATGTTTAAAAAATTTGAGCCATCTCTGATGACGTTCTTAACCGAATTACACCGACACAATGATCGCCAGTGGTTCGCTGCTCATAAACAGCAATATGAAGATGTGGTGCGTGGCCCAGCATTAGCCTTTATTGACGAAATGGCCAAATGGATCCCCCTTGTATCACCCCATTACGAAGCATCCGCCAAGAAAGTCGGTGGCTCACTGATGCGAGTTTACCGGGATGTACGTTTTTCCAAAGACAAGTCCCCCTACAAAACCAATGTGGGTATTCAATTTCGCCATGAAGTAGGCAAAGACGTACATGCACCGGGTTTTTATGTGCATATCGCCCCCAGTGAAATTTTTCTCGGTGTGGGTACCTGGCATCCACACCCGCGAGCACTGCGGGCAATACGTGAACACATACAGACTAAGCCTGGGCCTTATCAGGATGCCATTGAGCATCCACCTTTTTCCGAATATTATCAATTAAGCGGCGACAAGCTAATTCGTCCGCCCAAGGGCTATGATGCAAATTCTGTGATGAGTGAAGAGTTAAAACGCAAAGACTTTATTGCCCTTTGTCACCTTGACGAGCAACAGCTCTATCAAGATGGCCTATGTGAGTTAGTTGCCACACGATTTGGCCGCGCCCAACCCTTTCAGAAGTTTTTATGTGAGGCTTTGGGCTTGCGCTTTTAAAGCATATGAAAATGTCATTTTACTGGTCTGATTTTTTAGCTTTATTGGCCACTCGGCCACCGGTAACTTTGTCGGCCCGCCCTTCATCTTTAGCTTTTTCGGCCCGGCGACGGCGTGCTTCTTTGGGATCAGCTATGAGCGGCCGGTAGATTTCGATGCGGTCGCCATTTTTAGGCACATCTGTTAATTTACACGTACGGTTCCATATACCAACTTTGCTGGTTGCCAGGTCGATTTGGCTAAAACGCTTGATGATCCCCGAAGCCAATATGGCCTGTTCAACGGTCGCTCCATGCTCAACGACAACTTCTAATAATGCTTGCCTGTCCGGCAGGGCATAGGCGACTTCCAGGTTAATTTGCTGTTCGGTCATACATAGACTTCTTTGGCCCGCTGGGAAAATGCCGTCACCATATTAGCGGCTATAGCATTAAATACCCGACCAAATGCCAGCTCCACCAGGCGGCTGGAAAAAGTGAAGTCCAGATTCAGCTCGATTTTGCAGGCATGCTCAGATAAAGGGGTTAAGGTCCAGCCGCCGGTTAATTCGGAAAACGGTCCATCCACTAAATTCATTTTAATGTATTTTCCCCGAGACAAACTATTCTGTGTGGTAAACCACTGTTTGATGCCCGCTTTAGAAATTAATAACGATGCCTGCATACTGGTATCGTTTTGCGCTAGCACCTTGGTTTGTGTGCAACCGGGTAGAAATTCCGGATAACGCTCCACATCATTAATGAGATCGAACATGGATTCGGCGCTAAATGCTACCAAAGCACTACGAGACACATTTGGCATCAAGTCCCCTAAAGTATGTAAATAATGAAAAACAGTCGAAAATATTAACATAAAATTTGTTATCTATTTCAAATTCAATGATTTTTGTTGTGGACTGAATGACAACCATTATAATAGGTAGCCATGAATAAAAAGAAGTCAAAATCAGCTAATAGCAATACTATCGCCTTAAATAAGAAGGCCCGCCATGATTATATCTTACAAGATAAACTCGAAGCAGGCCTAGCATTACAGGGATGGGAAGTGAAAAGCATTAGATCTGGTAAAGTAAATTTATCAGAAAGTTACGTTACCATTAAAAATGGCGAAGCCTATTTAATCGGTACCACCATTCAACCTCTTAACCAGGCCTCAAGCCATGTAGTGTGTGAGCCGCTACGCAATCGTAAACTGCTGCTCAAGCAACGGGAACTAGACAAGCTTATTGGCTCAGTGGAGCGCCAGGGCTATTCAATTTTAGCCACCGCCATGTACTGGAAGAAAAACTGGGTAAAAGTGGAGATTTACCTGGGTAAAGGTAAACACGAACATGATAAGCGTGATGCGGTCAAAGATCGGGATTGGGCCCGTGACAAAGAACGCATGATGAAAAACAAGGTTTAATTAAGCCTTATTAACCTTGAGTGGCCGTTGGCCACTCATATCTCAAACTCAGCCCATTATTGATCCAATTGGTCAGTAAATTGGCGCCGGTAGCGTTTGGTTAAATGTGCCGTGCGCAGTCGATCCAGTAATAAAGACAACAGAGGTGAGGCATTAGCATTAGGTAATTTGTCAGCTCCTATACGCCGCAGCTGTCCTTTTACCAGGGCCATATTCGCCAGGCCACTTAAGGTTTTGTTGCGCCACCGAACTTTGTTGATCTTACCTTCGGCCATATTGCGGTTCATCCATTGATTGGGGAGCTGCGGGGTGAACGCCAGGGCACTAGCCAGACCAACCAGTTCTATCCCCGATTCAACGACATGCTCTGCTACAGCTCGCTTGCTGATCCCCCCTGTGGTCATAATAGCCATACTGGTATTACTGGCAATACCCCGGGCAAACTCCAAAAAATAGGCTTCTTTGGCCAAGGTGTGCTTATTTCCTGTACGACCTTGCATAGCAGGCACTTCGTAGCTGCCTCCGGATAACTCCACCAAATCGACGCTAAGCTCGGCCAGCAGTTGTACAACACTCTGGGCATCATTAACATCAAAACCACCCTGTTGAAAATCCGCAGAGTTGAGCTTTACCGACACGGCAAACCCCGGGCCGCATGCCCCACGTATTGCCTTGCTTATTTCAAGTAACAAACGCGCACGATTTCGCAGACTGCCCCCCCACTCGTCCTCACGTTTATTCGTTAATGGCGATAAAAACTGTGCCAGTAGGTAGCCATGGGCCCCATGGATTTGCACCCCATCAAAACCTGCTTTTTCAGCTTGTTTGGCGGTACTGACAAAACGCTTAATAATATCTTCAATTTCAGATATTTCCAGTGCTTTAGGCTGGGTAAATAAAGCAGAATATTTACCCATATCCAATGGGATATTCGAAGCAGACAACACCTTCCCCCCCATTTTCTTAAATACCTGGCGCCCTGGATGGTTGATTTGCATCCACACTTTAGTGTTATTGGCTTTTGCCGCGCTGGCCAGCGCTCGATAAGAAGTGAGATCCGTATCTTGCTCTAACGCCAGGCCACCCGGCCCGGTCATGGCCAGGTGATCGACCATTACATTGCCGGTAATGATCAGCCCTACCCCCCCCTCTGCCCAGGTTTTATAAAGTTGTAATAGTTTCTTACCTGGCACTTGCGCGCGGGTAGCCAGGTTCTCTTCCATAGCCGCCTTAACCAGACGATTTTTTATCACTCCTCCACTCGCTAGAGTGAAAGGACTGAATATAGTAGTGGGCATGGTGATGACCTGTGCTGAATGTGAACTGGCCAGACTATAACCTTTATCGTTAACTTTAGGGGCAAGTCTTTTATTCAATGCAAGGTGACACGTAATAAAAGAAGGACAGTTCGCCCATAAAAACACCCGTAAAATCAGTACCCTAAACTATTACAAACAACAGACCTTGGTACCGCCCAGGCTAGGCTACAGCCATGCCTCCATGATAATAAGACATGTTAAATGTCTGCAATTGGTCGTCTGTCACCAAAGTCTGTGCTTCGCTAAGGAGCAACAGCCCAAATCGCCACGCTCAGTGAAAAATGTCAAACAAGTAAAGATATCATCGACTATAAGTTTAGTCGTACGACTGAGCGAAACAAATTATTAGCGCTGTAATCTATGCAAGATGATGACTTTTATTTTAGCTGTGTTACACTTCTCTTCGTTGGTAGTTTGCAGCCAACACATTTGGGGCTGATTTTGGATTCGACAGGAATCAAGACGCTTTAGGTGCATGCAGAGGAGCGGTTTGCCTCTATAAAAGCCGCATTTAAATAGTCGCAAACGACGAAAACTACGCTTTAGCCGC
>JBKEFM010000212.1:0-6671 GCA_046709505.1 Paraglaciecola sp.
CGTTGAGGATTTGACTACGACGGATGAAGAATTTGCCGGTGTGGGTAGTTTAGCCATTTCAGGTACGATCAGTTCAGTCAATGTCGCGATGACGATTAATTCAGGTGATATTTCGATTGATTTAGATAATGTCTTTAATAGTAGCGAATCACAAACCGGTTTTGAATACACTGAAACCACCCATGTTAGCTTAGCTTCAGCGGATTTAAATATTACTTTAGCCCAGTTAACAGGCGAGGCACCGATCCGCTTTACCGGGCAACTAGGTCTGACTATCGATGACGCAACAGAATCGTGGGCAGAAAGCGGGGAATATGGCCCGATCTTAGATTGTGATGTTAGCGGGAGTCCTGATGGTACTACGGATTGTTCTGGCTATACTGAAACGCAAGAGAGCAGTTTGACGCTCGATGAGTTTGATTTGACTTTAAGTGGTACGTTTAGCCAGGGCAGTGAATCGGTGACCGCCAGTATCACCATGAATATTGATCCTGACACCAGTGTACATATTCAAACTGACAATTTAATCTCTTCCTGGACTGATTTTTACCAAGCGGGTCAATTTATTGATAGTGTCACTAGTTTTGAAAGCCAAAGTGACATTCTGGGTGAAACCGAAGATAATTTTATTGGTGTTGATTTTGGTATCGCTCTGGAATTTGACCTGGCAGGCTCCTCTGATATTACCGGAATAATGCTCACGGCCACACGAACAGGTTTAGAGTCGGCATTATTATCCCTTGATATTGCCGTGGGCTCTGATCGTTTAGAGATTGATGCGGCCCTAGCAGGTAATGATGTAGAAATGATAGTGACAGATCAAAATGGTAATACTTTGATGCTGGCTGAAGCCTGTAATGTTGAGACCGATCTATGCACGGTGACGGGTCACATTATGATTGATGGTGAACAAGCCGCAATCATAGAAGAAGATACTGACAGTGATATCTTTATCATCACCTACCAAGATGGCAGTTTTGAAGTGCTCTAATTAATATTTCAACCGCAATTAAGTAAGGGCGGCATAAGTCGCCCTTTTTATTGTATTTATTTGAAAGAAAATTTATGTTTACTCGTCTATTTATTTTATTCGTTTGTCTTGCAGTATCAGCCAGTACATTTTCTCAACAGACTGATAATCACATTTTTTTTAGCATCGATAGTTATAGTTATAGTGAGCCAACGTCTATAGATAGTTTTATCAATAAATTTAATGGTGATCTGGATTATGGCGATCATGGGGTTTCATTAAGCCAGCTTGCCTTTGGTGTTAACTATGAAAAATTTTCTTTTAGTATAATTAAGCGACTTGATTATTTTTATAAATTCACCAACGATACCGCTCGTTTTTATTACCAGACTACAAATGATATGGGCTTTGTTGCGGAACAAAAATATCAGCTTAGGTTACAAATGAGTCACCTTGAGGCCTCAGGTTTAAACGTCGCTTATCGATGGCAACTGCCGTCAAATATCACCTTAGCTATGGGGGGCAGTTATTTAAAAACGTCAGATTTTTATCAAGCAAGGTTACGAGGAAAAGCTATTTGGCAAGGAATAGATGATTTTCAGCTTGATGCGCCTGCTCAAATATATAGCGCGCATAATGAACTGTTACCATACCCTGAAACTGATGCAGAAGGCGAGGGTGTTACGCTTGATGTTGCCGTTACCTGGCAAATATACCCACAATTGCAGTTTGATTTATCAGTAAACGATGCTTTTAGTCGAATATATTGGCGTGGTGCATTATTCAGCCAAATTAATCGTTGGCAAGTATATCGTTTAACTGAAAATGGACAATTAGATACATCACCTGTGCTAGAAGGTCGCGTTGTAGATTATCAGCAAGTATTACCCAAAAAGTGGCGAGGTAAAGTAAATTACACGACTGAAACGGGTACTCACTATTATTCACAAATTTATCATACGGATTATTTTAGTCATTATCAGTTAGGCATAAATAAGCCTATCAGTGAAAATAATGCAGTGTTTTTGGCCTGGCATATTCAAGCTAAAGCGATTGAGATAGGCTATGTTATGCCTTACGGATATATTCGTTTTATGACAGATTCATGGCATCGTAAACAAGCCCATACATTTGCACTTAGTGCTGGTTTTTCCATCCCTTTTTAAGTGTTCAACTAGTTAAGCGACTCCCCTTTTTTTGGCCACTCATGTATTTTCATGCCAGAAAGCTAGGAGTATCAGTCACTGGCATGGCGGAATATATTATTGGACGAGACAAGTACCGGCAGTTGATCACTTGCTAGTGATGGTGACATAAAGACTATACCCAAGTGACTTATACATGCAGGAACTGGTATGTTTTTTTCAATGCTTGTAACGGGGCACTGATCTTCTGCTTAAACTCCTTTCGAGTGGGGTTAAAATTCCAAACGGAGTTACCTCCACTTCGGCGTTATTGCTATTTGACATAGGAAAAGTTTGCTACAAAAAATGCTTTGTATTTGACGATTTCAATTCCCGCTGATCCCTGCATTTTGAGATCACCCGGGAAAAAAATCAGAAATCATCAGAATAGGCATGATTATTCTACCCCCACTTTACCGACTTTATATTCACTGCTATTTTGCACAGATGCTAATCTTAGCTACTCTGTGTGGTTAATTTTTTGTTGGGTGTCTCAGTCATTTATTGATCCACCAACAAGATTGCAGGTAGACCAAAATGACTTAATGCGTATTAGCTCTCTTTTTTGGGTATGAAAACTTTAAAACCACATAAAGCTGCAATGATAATTATGCCCACCAGTACGCCTAACCAGGGTTCAAAAACGCTAAATGACATGGCTGTAATGACCATGGCACCCCGCTCCGTAGCGTCTTGCACTAGTGACAAGGCTAACGTCGCACAAGCAAATGCAGTCAGCACCAAGGTAACCGCCAACGCCAGTGGTAATAAGGGTTGTAGTAAGGTCACCAAGGGCAATAATATAAACAAAATGGGTAAACCAAAGGCGTAAAAACTCCCTATGCTGTCGAAAACCGAATCGACTTTGTCTCGTCCTTGTGCCCAACGTTTAAGCAGAACCACTTGAATACCCGTCCACAACACGCCTTGAGTGGCAAAGAAAGGCGCAATAATACCCATTAAAATATTTCTAATACCGGTAGCCATATGTGCCCGGCTACTATTTAATTCGAGTTTTTCATCTGTGCGGATGGTTTGCGCTTGTTCTATCATTTCATTGCCGGTAACCACATCACCAAAAAATAAAACATAGGTTATTAGCGCCAATGGAAATGCAGCCAGAAAGGTATCAACAGGTGGCCAACCAATCACGAAAGGTGAGGCTTTTTGCCATAAAGAAGCAGTCGAAGCTCCCACATCAAGAATTTCCCAGCGAATATTATATTGAAACTCACCAGTGAAATAACCCACGCTGCCCGCGATAACAAACCCAGGTAGTAAACCAAAGCCAAGAATTTTAGCTAGCCACATTTTATCTATCGCAAGTGCATGTAGGGGTTTAGAAAAGGCAAATATCAAACAAATTACCACGCCCAAGGTACCCGCTATAGGCGCTGACTGAAATACATTAGCCGCATCGCCGTCTTTGGTAACACGCAAAAAAGCAGCCACTGCAGCACCGAGTATAATGCCGCCTTTAAACACATTAGGTACAATTTTAATTAACTTGGCGCCCAGCCCGGTAACTCCCAAAAAAATCAAAATAAACGCAAAGTTTAATGACAATGCAGTCATGGCCTGGAACTGAGAAGTATGATCGCCTAAATAAGCAGGCGCTGTGATAAACGCGACAACAAAAGGTATCGCAGGTGTTAGCCAACCTGGCGCATAAGGGTCGCCAAAGAACATCCAGGAAAAAGAAATAAGCAGGCTATGAAACATCGCCATAGTCACCGCTTCTTCAAAAGTAAGGCCCAACAAAGCCATAAAATAAGGCACCAATGCCATGCCTGTTGCGCCAGCTACGGCCATCCCCTGTAGCATATCGGACAGTGAAAAACGCAAATGAATTAAGGGGATCCGCATAGTAAAAGGCCCCCATTTAAAACCGGGCTGAACTTCTCCATCAGGTCTTGTTTTTAGCATATTTTTATTCTCAGTATGTGGTTGAAAATTAATAACATACACACTCATTTGCATGTTGCTATTCCATTAGCTGCTTAGGATAATGACTAAATTAAACGCCCTAGCTTTACAGTATTTTTAACAAAAAAGATGCAAATATTTTACATTTGGGTGTGTAAATCATTTGAAGTCCCGCATCTTTGCTACAGGAAAGGATTGTTTTTTGAGGTTTTAAGGAATTGATATGGCCCGGAAGTCTCTAAATATAGGGCCCCGTAAAGGCTTTGCCGCTGGAGATTGTCGCTGGGATTCAAGAAAATTTTTTCTGCCTAATTATCCCTGACATGTTTATCCCCTGGAGAGAGTAAATATTGCATTATACTCTTCAGGATTATCCGTTTGTAACGGATAAGCAGAAGAAACGCTCACATGATTTACGGTCCTCAACAACTGGCAAATCAGCTCAAATTGATTCGAACTAATAACAATTGGACGCAAGCAGAAATTGCGAAACGCGTTGGTGTTAAACAGGCTACCATCTCAAATTTTGAAAACGAACCTGATCGTTGTCAACTCCATGCCCTCTTTTTTATAAGGGCACTCAGTGCGCCGAGATCAATCAAGGCCGAGGGCGTGGAGCGAAGGGGGCTGACCCAGAGAAAACATTTTTAACCGAAGTTTAGCCGTGACTCAGAGCATGGGATATTTAGTTCCAGGTTCAAAAATTTTGGGGAAAGTAGCGATGCAGTATAAGTTTATTCAACACTTTCACCTTTGACTCGATGTAAGAGCCGTATGCGTTAGTAGCGCACGTACGGATCTGCGCCGGAGGCCTGGTTGGAGTTAAATCTAATTAAATTAGGCCTTTACGGCGATTGTTAATTCCACCTATTTTTCAATTTGAACTATATTTGACAGGTGTTTCACATTTAGCCTGATAGGTGGGTTATGCCCCAGCCTCGAAAAAGCTAAGTTAGTTTACTTGATACGCTTTTTTATCATTGTGTGTCGCGCTGTGTTCGCCACGCATTCCTGTGCGGTACGAATAAGTATTCAGGCCAGAGTTATGAGCACCGCAGTGGGTCGGTAGAAGAGGGCTTGCTGTTTTTAGACACTGTTTTTGCCATCAATATTTATTCGAGACATCATTGTTTCTTACCTTTCAGGGGGTTCTTCGAACGTTCAAAAATTGATCCTGAATTTTTGTGTGCTAACGGGGTAATGAGCAATCAGCAAAATGCCGGGAGCATTTTACAACAGCTTTAATTGGCCCGAAGGGCATAAGGTATGGAGCCTGTAATATACCCATGTAGTGTTTTCTGTGGGTAAAAACCTGTCTGATGGCTGGGATACCGATGAGGTGTTAAGGCACTATCACAAACTGCACAAGGGTACGCTGTTACCCCAGAAATATGTGAAAGGAGATGAGCTAAGCCCAGGAGAACGGATCACCTTTGATGAAACAGTTGAACTCTACCGGCAACGTTTGTATGGCATCAGTTGGTTTATGCGTAATTTAAATGAGTACATTGCCCGAGAAGCCAATAAATAAGATGACTGCACGGATCTATTTTATTCGCTGCTATTCATGGCGCTCATTCTGCGGGCCAGCTAAAGCTGTTCTAATTTAGACCAGATAAATTAGCGGGAAGGGCGGTTTAAATCCCAAGCCTTGTTAGATGAAAGTGCGGTATTAGCTTGTATAGCCTACGTGAATTTAAACCCCATTCGCGCCAAGATGGATACCACGCCTGAAAGCTCCCAACACACCAGCATAAAAAAGCGTACCCAGGCAGTCAAAAAAAACAGCGGCAACCCAAGATCTTATACCAATCCGTGTTAGTAAGTGACGCTGGGCGAGAATTGACATGGGCTTAATCAAGGCGCTTGAATGAAGTAATAGTGGTGCTCTTTCGAATTAGGGCAACGCAGAGTAAGCCCATTTAAAACTCGCCCAAAGGGAATGCACCAGCGTATTTTATCCGCGATATCGCTCTTTCAAAGTAAATGGCTATTCCCGCATAACGGCGCCTTGCTCAAACCGCTGGACGTATTCTCAGTGGGTACTTATTAATACGGATTGGTATTAATGCCTTTTGTGGGTAACCACAGAAAAATATACTCAAAGGAATTACCTATCACCTTAAAGACCATTGTGAACTGGTGGAGATGACAGGACGCTGTATCTGGGAGGACAAAACTGAATATATCGAACACCACCAAAACCCTGTTCTGGTACGATTAGACCTAGATTTTGAGCAGTGGTTAATCTTAACTACTGAGTTTGAAAAGCACTTTTGTTATGCTGCTGATGCTGAATGCTTTTAAACGCCATACCCGGCATCAACTCATTCGAGGTATGGGCGAAGCGAAGGTGTTACTCAAACCCGCCTGATTAATACTGCCCTGTGACATCAAAAAAGCCAAACCCACAGCAAACAATCGTTTGGTGTAATTAGCGGCATGCAATCTGATCTGAACCTCTGATTTCACTAGCCCACTGACCAGCTTGCGACGTCCTCTGCGTCTGATTCCACTGTATGACTGCAAGATCAATAAAGTGGTATTTCTATACCGCGAAATATTTAACATGGCTGTCCTGTTAATTCTTA